>JBIOER010000011.1:0-18508 GCA_044446225.1 Rickettsiales bacterium
AAACAACCGGTATTTTTTGTTTACCGGGGGGGGCTTTTATCTTGTTTTTTTGGGGGCCCCCCCCCCCGCCTTAGGGGGGTGCGGGCGGCACACATTTTGTTGACGAAAACGGCGAGTTAGTGATTGCACGGAACCTGTAACTGCTATTTCTTCCGTCGCAATATTGGTGATAATTAGCTACACCGCCTTTACAAAAAAGGATTTTCAAAGCATAAGTTCGCAACATAAAGTGTCTCGCCGCAATGCGATTAGCTCCACTATTGGTTTTTGCGTAACAGGGGAACCCTTTATCCAAAAAACCCTCATCTTGCCAAATAGCGTAAAATCAGCTATAATCCACTTTCAAACCCCAAAGAAAATGTATAACGGAGCTCTAATTATCACCGGGTAGCTAAGACCAAATCCCGTTTTTTAATTAGCGAGTGTGCCACTATGTTACAAATTAAAAATTTATCCAAAAGCTACCGCGGAAAAGTGATTCTTGATGAAATCTCTTACAAATTCCCCTCCAATAAAATCATCGGCTTAATTGGCGTTAATGGCGCGGGTAAAACCACGTTACTTAACATCATCTGTGGTATAGATGAAGCCGACAACGGGGAAGTGGTTAAATCCAAAACGTCATTATTAAGTTACCTCAAGCAAACCCCAAACTTTGAGCCAGCGCACACCATTATTGAAGAATGTATTTCGGGCGCAAAAGATTTATTCAAGTTGAAAGTTGAGCTCGACGAAATCGCCAAGAAAATGGAAGAAGTTTTTGATGAGCAAATTTACGAACGTTTTGAAAAAGTCGAAACCGAATATCGCCTCAAAGGCGGATATGCCCTTGAAGGTGATGCGGAAAAAATCCTTAAAGGCTTGGGCTTCAAACAATCACAAATGAATGACGACCCGAAAAGTCTTTCGGGTGGCTGGCGCATGCGACTTGAGCTTGCCAAAATCCTTTTGGAAGATCCTGACTTCTTGATTCTTGATGAACCGACCAACCATTTGGATTTACCAAGTATTATGTGGCTAGAAGATTACCTGCAAAAGTTTAAAGGTACTTTGATTTTTATTTCCCATGATGAAGATTTACTAAACCGCTTGCCGGAAGTGATCGTCTATCTTAAGAATGGACAGTTGTCTGAATACTATGGCAATTATGATGATTTCTTAGAACAATATCAGCAAGAGCAAGAAGGAAAAATTGCTCAGGTGGAAAACACTGAGAAGAAGATTAAACAACTCAGCCGTTTCGTCGATCGTTTTAAGGCATCAGCCTCAAAAGCAACCCAAGCACGCAGTAAAATGAAAGTGATTGCAAAACTGCAAACTAGTGCAAGCGGAATCAATGTGGACAAGGCGAGCCTGGAGATGAATGTCAAAATTCCCCTTACGCATAAAAGTGGGCACGACGTCTTACACCTTACTGACTCTGCCATCGGTTATAATGACAAGCCCCTGCTCAAGAACATTGAGTTGTTCGTCGAGCGCGGCCAGAAGGTAGCCATTGTTGGTGCCAACGGCCTGGGTAAATCGACCTTCATGAAAAGTATTTTTGGACTTCTGCCTTTTGTTGCGGGAAACATGAAGCTTGGTCATAACGTAAAAATGGCTTATTACGCCCAAGAACAACTAGAGTTTCTTAACGCGGAAAAAACCGTGCTAGAAAACCTGATGGATGCCAGCACCACAATTACCGAAGGTAAAGCACGGAGTTTGTTGGGTAACTTCTTGTTGCGCGGCGATGATGTTTATAAGCAAGTAAAAGTACTTTCAGGGGGCGAGAAAAGTCGGTTAAGCTTAGCCTGCATGCTGGTGCAAGATGTGAATTTCCTATTGCTTGATGAGCCAACCAACCACTTAGACATGATGAGTACCGAAGTTCTGGCCAGTGCGCTCAGTAACTATGAGGGCACTGTAATGTTTATTAGCCATAACCGTAAATTTATCAACAGCGTGGCAACCGATATGTTTATCATTAGCCAAAGCGCCAAAACTTATAAGTCCGCCGGGAACCTCGATGAGGTCGATTTGGAGAAATTTAACTAAGGGTTCTGGAAGAACCCTTAGTGTTCCACCCTTGTTTACTCTTTTGATCGCTGCTCTAAATATAATCAAATACTAATATCTACTTATATTGCTGGCTATCGCCAAACAATTACTAGTTCCCCTGCGCTAGGAACAAGTATATTTAATTATAAGGGGTCGACACCACCATTACCCTGGGCAGAGGGGGTAGAGGGTGATTGAGTGCCTGAAGATGCGGACGCGCCGCCTACTGCAGCGCCTTTTGTTGTTAATGTAGTTGTTGCTGGCGCAGTTACGGGGGAGCCACCTTTGCCACCTGTAGTAGCGGATGTAGCAAGGCTTGCTGGAATCTTAGGCAATTTGATATCAAGCTTACTATAATCTAAAGGTTTTGGGCTAGCTTCAAACGCCATAATCTCAGCATATACATCTTTAAGGCTAAACCCAGCACATTTCTTAAGAAATTCCTCCTTAGCTTTTTCGTCCTTAAACGCATTTTCGGGGACTAAATCCATATAAGTACCTAGCTCTAATACCAACTCAAAAACACCTTTCAATCTCTGTCCCCCTTCATCTTTACCATACAATAAATCTCGCAACTTACCTGTAAATGAATCTTCGGATGCAGAGAGTGCTTGGTTAAGTTTGTCTTGTGCCCGCAATATACCTTTAACACTGTTTGGTAGTGTAGAACATATTATTTTTAGAATTTTAACCTCATTTCTTTCACCATCTAGCTTGCTCAGCAATGCACCTAGCCCTCCAACAATTTCCTGAAACTTATTATTGCGCTCTTCTTCTGTTAAAGAGGTGGGTGCTGAAGCTCCCCTAGCCGCAACATTTGCAAGCGCTGCCGCAACAGCAGCCGGAGGGAGCAACCCCGCCTTCCCTCTCACCAAAGCTATGGCTATATTTGCTTTTTGAAATGGAGTGAGGCTTGGCCTTGGTGCATTTGTATTTGTAGTTATTTTGCCTGGCGAATTCATCTCTGGCAGGATTCCATTTTTAATACCTAATGCAACTATCTTCTCTAGGTCTGCCTTCTGTGGTATATTTTTTGCTTCTTCCCGCAACTCTAACAAATATTTTAATGCAGCTTGCATCCTTTCTTCCAAAGTGACTTGGGGGGACTTAACTTCTGCCAAATCCCGGTTACCTAGAATACTAGGCCAGCTATTCACTATCGCATCTAATTCATCCTTAATTGGTTTGTTGATCTCATCCCAAATTGCTCTGACGCGTTTTTTTAGATACGGCGACTTTAACTCGCTTTCTTTTATTCCTCCAACGACTACTATTTTTTCAAATTCTTTTTCCTCCCCTAGAAGCTTTTTTCGCGCACTCATACCATCTACAATTAATTCATCTAAGCTCCCACCCTTCTCAATAAATTTTTTATTGTAATTCCAGATGATTTCTCCCAACTCCTCCTGTAAAGCCTTTGCCAACGCCACTTCATTTCCCTTAAGTTCTCCCCCTTCTCTAACGACATCAATATAATAACTTAATAGTTCGCCATAGTTTTGGACACCTATTCTGATTTGTTCATAAGCCTGCATTCTTTTATATTGTAGTTTGCCTGTTCTTTTGGTCTCAGTCGGCACATAACGCTCAACAAATTGCTCTAGGTATGGCAATTTTGCCTTGGCATCCTCGATCGAACTGATCTTAAATAACTTTTCAAGCGCTGCAGGATCTATTGCCTGACCGCCTATTTTATTGGCGACTACATCTTGCCGAAACAAGGCTTTTAAGATTTCAAGCTCGCTATTTAAAGCCACAGCTATATTCACCTCTTGCTCGGTAAGTTCTGTGGAGGTTTTTGACACCGGAACATTTGCCAAGAAGGCTCGCAAATCTTTTTTCACCTTCTGAGGGAGCTTAAATTTCATTTTATTTAAGCTGGCAGTTTTCTGGCCAAGCAGATCTTTTACTACTTGTAATTTTGGCGAGGCATGATTTGCAGAATTTTTTTGAACCCCATAACAACCCAGCGTACCACCATTAAATTGCGCCATAAATTGCGCATGCCCTAGGTACCTAACCACTACCTGCTCAGGATTTTCAACCCCTGCAACTTCAAGCGCACGGCGCGCTGATTCAGCCAGCACAGTTTGCGTGCGGTCTTTACCACTCATACACATGATGATTAAAGCAAGTTTGTCTGCCTCCACATCGCCAACAGCCCCCCTCAGCGCACAACCTTGGTTAGTTAGAGAGAAGAAGACATTGGCCATGTCGGCAGCAATTTGCGCCGAAAGATTCCCGCCCATGCCTATGGTGGGACTGATGAAACGACGCATCATATTTGCTTTTGCATTAACCGCATTTTCCAGCTCAGACCTTAGTGGCTCTTCTAGCCCTGCCATTGCTCCACGAGCTGCTGCTTCATTTTTGCCGGTTTGTAAAAATGCTTTTATATCATCGTTTGTTACAAACGCAGCCACCTTATCTAGCACAGCTTGATAGCCGGTATAGTTTTTCCTAGCGAGTATACGTAAGCCGTTAAACGGCGTTGAAACTCTTTCTAATCCTACCCCACGAAGATTAGCTACCGCTTTATCCATGTACTTTTGCGGTGCGGGGCCATCCAATCTCTTTGCAAAATGTGGTACATAGGTTGAAGAAAGCAAATCATTCACAACTGGTGTACGCCCTGTTAGCTCCATGAATTGCTGGATATTTTCCTCGGTGATTCCTACTGCATGTTCTTTATCTTTACCTAAATACGCAAGTGCGCCCGTTCTAAACGTCTCGAATACTTTAGTGAGTTTGTTATCAGCAAAAATTGAAACACTTCGGCAGTGTGCGTTGCGCATTCCCGGAAGATGCTTTCTAAGCTGAGTAGGGATTACACCTTTGCCCGCAAGAATTGCCGGTATACAGTCAATGGTTAGCTTCTGTGCATACTCTGGCATGGCAAAGAACCAGTCAAACTCCTTATCAATTTTCAATTCCCTGAGATCCTTCGTATCCCGGAGTTTGGCATACATTACTCTCTGCTTAACAGAGAGTCCACAAACCATGGTATCGGTTTCAATCACGTTAACTGGACCCACTCCATTTTTATTAGCTGTAGCAATCGTTGTTACGTGCCTTTGTTGATCATCTCTAAGGTGAAGAAATTCGTTGGTAATGCGCAACCTTTCTTGGATGTCTTTGGCTTTACCAAGTGTTTTATTCTGCTCGAGGATTCTGATAATCCTGTTATTAAATTCTTGATAATCAAACTCCAAACCCATATAGGCGTTTTTCATCAATTCAACTTTAATGGCTTGCAGCTCAGCGTTATTAGACGACATCTCTTCCGCTGCGCGCAGAGTGTTTAGCACAATCATCACGCGGCCGAGCAGATTATTCTTGTCCAAATGACTAGTGGCGCCCCGCGCGCGCGCGTCGCGAATCAGGTGGGCTGTTCCATCCAAGTTCACATATTTATGCCAATAAACTTGTTCTTTTAAGTCTTTAAGTTCACCCAAAATTTCATACAACTGCGCGTACGTTTTTTCATTTTTTAACAACTCGGCTTTTAACTTTAATTCAGTTTTTTGCGGGGGGGCTTCACCCGTTAAAAAAGCTATTGTCCGAGCTTCGATCTGATTTTGGTTATCTTTTAAGTCGTTTTTTGCAGATTCCTTGTTAGGCTCTTCTGAGAACGTTGTCATCAGCGTAGATTTAGTTAGGGAATCTGCCATTCCAAGGACTGTTGTTTTAGCACTTTCTTGAAAATGATCATTCAGCACTTGATTAACTTTGCTCGATACTAAATGATCGCCTGTCCCATAGTCATACCGTAAGTTAACTTTTACCAGGTCGCGTAATTGAGCTTTCGTACCAGCCTCTAGTGACGTGTACGTGGCATCGCCCTTTTGCAACCTCTTATCAATCTCTTCATCAAGCGCCATGTCCGCCCTTACTTTGAGCTGCGCGTTTCTAATTTTTTCTAGAGGGTAGACTTTATTGGTTATGTAAAGATCATAAAACTTTTTGAACTCTCCTTTGTCATTGGGATACGTCTCAATCAGCCTAACAAGATCATCCAGTTTTTTAGGGTCTTTAGCAATGTCCGCATAATAGATAATGCGCTCAGCTAATTCTGGTTTTTCCTTAACTAAATCAATAATATTTTGCGCCTCAAGATCATTTACCTCTTCAAGTCCAACACCAAGTACAGCCCTTACAGCAAAAACATCCTGAGCCTTTATAAGTTCGTTTTTGGCATCAGTAAGGCTTTTGATCGAAAGCATGACCGCTGCTGCTGCTTCATGTTTTTTAACCTCTTCTCCCGTCGCTACTATCTTTAAGTTGTTTAAGTTTTGGTTGTTCCTTAATTGCTGGGCTCGATGATCGATGTACTCTTGCAATGTCCCTTTAAATATTTCTTGGTCTTCGTCAGTTCTTAACCATTCGATTTCACTATTAATTCCGCCCCTTAAATATTTATGATTTCCTGTTGCGTTAGCTTCACTGGCATAGATTCGCATGATTTGATCTTTTAAAACATCACCTACTGGCAGACCAGTTTTGGCGTACCCCTCAAGTAAAGCCTGTATTTTAAGTACATTGGCAACTGAAGCCATTTCGGATTTATTTTCCTGATCGTACTCTATCAGCTTACCTTTAAGTGCTTCGAGGAGTTCATTTGGGTCTTGAGCTTCATTAGCAAAAGGCTTGCCCATTTTTTTCGCCAGAGTAATCAAACCGGGAACTATCTTATCCTTTAAGGCTTGCGGCACGTTTGGATCAGCAAAAATTGCTTGCATTTTAGCTATACCGAGATCTAACCCCGTATAGTCAATATTGGTTGCAGCAACTTCGGCCATTGCTTCCGCAAAAGCCATGTCGGTTACTACGCCACTAAAGTGGCGGTGGAATTTATTGGGTAAATGGCGGGACACTCTTTTGCGATTAAGCATATCTAGCGTATTGCCGCGATTCTCCCCTCTAATTCTTGGCTTAAAATCTTTGTCCTTACGCCATTCTTTGATAAACTCACCATAGGCTTTGCCGAGATCGATTCCGGCAACCGTACCATCATCTTTTATATAGATGTTACCGAGGTTTATATCATCATCCCGCACGCGCATCTTCTCGCACATCCGCTTGTAAATTTCCTTTTTAATAGGATTTTCGAGAAAGAATGTTTGCTTGTCGTTAACTATTCTATCCTTTGGAGAAGCAATTTCAGGCGAAATAAACTTGCGGTGTTTGTTCGCTTTTTTGTAGAGCCTAACTGGGTCTTTATCTTTATCCTTTTTACCGCTCTCATCTCCTGCTTTTAACTCGTTGCTATCGCGGACAGCTTTTAAGAGCTCTTCTATCACATCAAGACCCGAGTCTTTCACCTCCGGCGCTAGTCTCTTAATCGAATTAATTAACTCGGCTTTGCTGGAAAAGTTAAGTCCATAGGCATGCTTAATCTCATCCTTCAATGCATAAAGTATTTCTGCGCATTTTTCTACTCGCTTATCATAAGAGCCCTTATCCAATTTTTCTTGTACTGTCTCACCCTTAGGTAGGTACGGTACATTAACTAACAATTCATTTCTTTTGCTATCAATTACTAGCTCTGCTGTTGGACATATTACACCATCACCTAATAAGGAAGTGGCGAAAAATTCTCCTAAAAGGTCACTGATGTCGGGGTCGATACCACTAGCTTGATTGATTTTAACCCCAGCTATTCGATTATAGTGGCTGGAACGCTTCATTTGTGATCTTTGCTTTTTGCCATTCACTTTTCGCTCAACCGGCCTTCCTAAGGATGCGCCCCTGGAGCCATCTACCTCCTTAAACGCTTCTATCTCAAGGCAGGTTAATTTTATGATAGGCGCTATCCCTTCTAGATAAGTGAGTAAAGGTTGGTTATTGTTGTATAGACGCTTTTCTTCAAGCTTAACTTTATTTTCTAGGCCCCAGAGGTAATCTTTGACCTCATTTGGCAGCTTATCAATATTCTTATCAGGAGTATTTTGCAGTCTAATAATTAAGTACCTTAATTTAATCTCATCAGATTCCCATTTTTTCTGAACCTTACGTTTTCTATCTTTGGCGTGAATATCGCTTGTCAAAGCTGTCCAACAACGTTCTTCCCTTGCCATCTCGGCCAGTTTTACAGCCATAACCCTACTTAATAAAATAGAGAGTGGCAGCATCGTATTTTTTACTTTACTTGAATAGGTATCTAGCTTTTCAATACTTGATCTGTCTACCGCACCAGCTGCATTTCCATTTTTTGTTATAGGTGTTATAGATTGCTCTAACGTAGCAACCACAGCATTTAATAACCATTCTTCATCCTGACCGTTGCTACTTTGTGCAAAGCCACCTGGGAAGTGTTTTTTTTCCCGCTCCACTCGCCTTTTGATTGAATGGTATAACGCCTCTTCTCCAACTTTTCCTTGAGTTAGAGAAGCACCCATCTTTTCCTCCAGTAACTCACTTTCCGCTTCTTGTACTTTGATTTTTTGATATTTACGTAGTACATCAGGATTCATATCTTCTAATAGCTGCGCAATGGTCATTCCCTTTAAGTCTACGTTTGATAACTCATCAATGAGTTCATCTGGCAAATTTATGACAGGACGTGGGAGTTTTAGTTTATCGAATATGGCAAAACCAATTTTTTTAGCTTCATCAAAATCATAACTTGTGACAACCTTTATTAACATCTGGTTATCCGTTATATTAGCTTTGAGCCTAGCTTTTAACTTAGCCTCAACTCTCTCCTTTACACTGATACCTCTTTTAAAAAAATCCCGCTCGATTCTTTCTCGACCATATGCTTCACAAAAAGCATCAGTGATTCCCATATCACTTCTTCTATTATCCGCAAATGTCACTCTCTTCATTGCTCCTCCTATAATAGTTATATTGTTACATAAACTTTATTAACAAATGGTTAATTTCAGAAAAATAGATGCCACCCCTTGCTTTAACCGCAAAATGCTATAAAACTAGCGGTTGTAAATTGGATATAGTGCTGTGGATAAAATTAAAGTAGTTGGGGGCGCAAGCCTCGTTGGTCAAATCGCCATCAGTGGCGCAAAAAACGCGGGTTTACCCTGTATGGTTGCTGCATTATTGACCGAAGAAACGGTGGAAATAACCAACCTTCCCAAGCTAGAAGACTTGAATTCTATGGCTAAACTTCTTGCACAGCATGGAGTTGAGGTGGAATTCCTTGGCCAATCAACTTTGCTTGAAGCTAGTAAAATGCGCAGCGTTAAACTTACTGCCAAAAATGTTAGTAACTATACCGCGCCATATGATTTGGTGCGGAAGATGCGCGCCTCTGTACTGGTACTGGGCTCCTTGCTCGCGCGCTTCGGCGAAGCCAAAGTTTCCCTCCCTGGTGGCTGCGCGATTGGCACCCGACCGGTTAACCTCCATATATCTGCCTTAGAACAGATGGGAGCACAAATTGAAATTGAAGCGGGCTATATCAACGCCACGGCTCCAAAGGGATTGCATGGCGCAGAAATTTTATTTGATATCGTGTCCGTCGGCGCAACTGAAAATATTTTAATGGCAGCCACGCTTGCCAAAGGCAAAACCATCCTCCGTAACGCCGCCAAAGAGCCTGAAATAACCGACCTCGCCGACTTGCTAAACAGCATGGGCGCAAAAATCACAGGCGCCGGCACCGATACCATTACTATTGAAGGCGTGGCTCGCCTCCATGGCACTAAACACGCACTAATTGCCGACCGCATCGAAGCGGGCACCTATGCAATTGCCGCTGCAATTACTGGCGGCAATCTTAAAATCACCAACGTAAATCCTGAGATTCTAGCTTCGGTTTTAATTGACCTCGAGAAAGCGGGGATGAAAATTCAACGTGGGCAAGATTATTTTACAGTGGAAGGGCAGGGCAATATCAAACCTCTGTCACTTACCACAGCACCATTTCCGAGCTTCCCTACCGATATGCAGGCGCAAATGATGGCCATGCTTTGTGTTGGCCGTGGCGTATCGCAAATCACTGAAACAATCTACGAAAACCGCTTTATGCATGCCCCCGAACTAAACCGCATGGGTGCAAAGATAGCAATTAACGATAACCTGGCGGTTATCCAAGGGGTTGAGCACCTAAAAGGTGCAGAAGTTATGGCTTCAGACTTACGCGCCTCGGTATCGCTCATATTAGCTGGGTTGGTGGCAGAAGGTGAAACAATTGTAAATAGGATCTACCATTTAGATCGCGGATATGAGAACATAGAAGAGAAGCTCACTGCATGTGGAGCGAAAATTAAAAGAGTAAGTTAATGGGTAGATTAGTACCAGTTGATTGGGTTAAAGCCGCTGAGCACGTAAATACGGTGTTTGCAGCGAATAAGATTTTCTTAGAAACCATGAATGGCATTCATTTAGAGCCGACTAATCGGGTGGATTATGACGCCAAAGTCGGCAATGTAAAAAAGAAAAAAACCGAAGAGGGCGATGCTGATGACAGCGATACCCCGCAAGGGCGAGATAAAAAAACCGAAGCTCGCCAATGGCAAAAGGAATTAGAGCAATACCGCGCTGCGACCATAGAAGGGTTGGAACAAGAGGTGAAGGTGGGTCAAGCTGCCGACAAACAAGCAGCAGCTGAGCATGCAGCGGACAAGGTGCGGACGTTTGATTTAATCATGGAAGGACCACAAAATGCCGCTGAACAAGCGATATTTGATGCCGCCCAGACTTTCCTTGAACCTAACGAAAGAGAGATGGCCAAACGCGAGCACAAATCTCCCGATGAAGTTAAAGAATTAATTACGCAAAGCAAAGCGTTTAAAGATTTCATTGTCGTTTTACAAAACCTCAAAGAGCGCAGCATTCTCCAGCACAACCAAGAAGCCCCACCCATAGTGCCCCATGGCGACATAAAAGACGCTGAAACCGTTAAAGGTGCTTTGGTGCAACTGCAAGAAATGGCCCATAATCTGAAGATTTTCAAAAGCGCCTTTAGCGCTGGTGAAGGATTTGCTTCCGCGCTGTCAGATGCTGAACCAAAGAGTTTCGTTCAAGGATTAGCAGCCGAACCTAAAGAAGAGAAGGGATTTTCACTACCGCCTTTGCCCACTAAGTCTTAACAATTCTTGTCAAAATACTGCAGCACTGTGGTTAAACCCCTTACCGAATAATAATCGAGGGCGGTTTTGTCTTTTTGATCATAACTGCGCACTTCCGCAAAATCCCTTTCTCTTATTAAGTCATCAATGATCGCCACATCCTGTGCACTGGAATACGTCCAAGCGTTGGTGACTATTTTAACATCGAGTAAGTGCGTGCGATTATTCGCGAATAACGTAAACCCCTTAAAGCCACTTAATGGAAAACCGGCATTAATGCCCAGCGAGTACATATGCGGACCACGATAGGTAATAATCATATAAGGGTTGTCGCGACTCCCTTCTAGCGCCTTAGTTCTAAAGGGCGTAGTGTAGGCATAACAACTCTTACTACTTGAAAAAACTGGTACCAACACCTTCCAATCACCAAAGGTTGCCATTTGCTCTTCTGCAACAGCAGGGGAACAAATTAAAAGTAGCATCAATGTTTTAATTGCGCGCATCATAACTCAAATATATATTAGGCTCAGGTTTAACGTAAACGATATTGGTTAAAAAATGGTTAATTTCAAGGTTATTATTTCTATTCTTGCTACCTTAATGTGCATAAGTCAAGCGCAAGCGCTTGAAACTGCTGCAAAACAAGCGATTTTAATTGATGCGGAATCTGGCGAGGTTTTATACCAAAAAAATGAAGATGAGCAGATGGCTCCCTCATCCATGAGCAAGATAATGACCGCATATATTGCTTTTGAGAAATTAAAAAGTGGCGAAATCACTTTAGATACTGAAGTTCCTATCAGCAAAAAAGCCTGGGAAACAGGTGGATCTAAAACTTTCGTCCATGTTGATACCAAAGTACGCTTCGAAGATTTGATGAGAGGAATGGTGGTTCAATCTGGTAACGATGCAACGATTGCACTTGCCGAAGGAATCGCTGGTAGCGAGGAAGCGTTTGCTGATTTGATGAACGCTAAAGCAACCCAACTAGGTTTGACGGAATCGCATTTTGCCAATTCAACTGGACTACCAAATGATGAGCACTATATGACCGCTCGCGACCTTGCCACACTTGGCGAAAGATTGGTGAAAGATTTCCCCGAAAATCTCCATTACTTTAGCGAGACTGAATTTACGTATAACGGTATTACCCAACCCAATCGCAATACGCTACTCGGCGAATATGGTATCGACGGACTGAAAACTGGCTATACCGAAAAAGGCGGTTATGGATTGGTCGCAACTTCACAAAAAGACGGTATGCGTTTAATTGCCGTGGTTAATGGCTTGAAAAAAGAACAAGAGCGGTTGGATGAATCTAAAAAGTTACTAGCCTACGGCTTTGCTAACTTCAAAAAAACTTTGGCGATAAAGAAGGGGGCGGAAATAGCCCGCATTCCTTTATGGTATGGTAGTGATTCTGAAATTATTGTCACCGCAAGTGATGATATTAATCTCGTCGGCAGCGCTATAACTGCAAGTGAATTAGAAAAAAAAGTAGAGTATAGCTCGCCACTAGTTGCACCAATTACTAAAGGACAAAAAATTGCCGAGCTGACTATACTAAGTAAAGGTAGAACTCTTTTGAAAAAAGAAATCGTTGCTGAGCAAGACTATGAGCGCGGTTCGATTTTCAAACGCGGCTACCAGAATGCAAAATACAAATTAAAAGAACTGCTTTCGGGCTTAAGCACCTAAGTGTAAAAAATGCATATACCTGTACTACTTAATGAAGTTATTACCCTGCTTGATCCTAAAAAGGGGCAAGTGATAGTTGATGGTACATTCGGTGCGGGCGGATACACACGGGCGATCTTAGAAAAAGCCGATTGCAAAGTTATAGCATTTGATCGCGACAGCTCGGTAACTCCCACCGCCTTAGAATTCAAGAAACAATACGGGGAACGTTTTGAATTTATCAACGATCTCAACTCTAACTTGAGTGAGCACTTAGAAAAAGCTGATGCAGTGGTATTTGATTTTGGCGTTTCGTCGATGCAAATTGATCAGCCTGAGCGCGGCTTCTCCTTTCTAAAAGATGGCCCGCTCGATATGCGGATGAATCAAGGGCAAGGAACTAGCGCTGAGGAAGTCGTTAATAGTTTTTCCCCATATGATCTTGCCGATATCATCTATAGTTTTGGCGACGAAAGAGCCTCCCGAAAAATTGCCGGCGCCATTATTGAAGCACGAAAGATCGATAAAATCACCACGACCAAAAGGCTTGCAGAGATTGTCGCTACTGTACTCGGCGGCCAACATCAGGAAATCCATCCTGCCACAAGAACGTTTCAAGCGCTAAGAATTTATGTGAATGATGAATTGGGTGAAATAAAATTAGCTCTGGAAAATTCCGTGAAAATTCTTGGCTCCAAAGGAAAATTGCTTGCAGTTTCCTTTCACTCGGGAGAAAGTAAGATTGTAAAAGATTATTTCAATCTTTTATGTGGAAAGCTGGAAAAGCCTAATCGCCATTTACCCGTTTTTCAAGAGCAAATAATGCCAGCAGAATTTCTACCCTTAGGCAAAGGTACGGTTCTTGCTAGTGAAGAAGAGATTAAAAATAACGTGCGTGCGCGCTCTGCGCAACTAAGGGGAGTAATTAGAGCAACATAATGTTTAGGATCTTAAAAGTATCGATTTTCGGCTATCTAATTCTACTTGCGATTCTTAGCACCTTTTTGTTCGTTATAAAATATAAAGTACAGAACCTTAACAAACATTTAAACGCTCTCAATAGCCGCATCGTAACTGAAAAAGAAAATTATCACATCCTTAAAGCAGAATACACCTATCTAACCAACCCTAAGCGCATTAAGAAACTTGTTTCCGAGAATTTAGGTTTACAAACTTTAAAGCCAGATCAAGTAATAGACATCACCGAAATTCAACCCAAGATAAATAAAGTGGAGGTTGAAAACGTCAGTGAATAGCATGCTTTTAAAATATAAAAACATGATCCGCCCGACGGCGAAGTCGGTGGAAGACACCGCCTTAAGCACCAGCCGCAATCGCCTTGCGGTGGTTATTATCGTGGTATCGCTAGCTTTTATGATTTTGCTCTATCGCCTATTTGACATCAGCCTATCTTCGAAAGAAGACTTACAAACCTTTAAAGCCAAAGGGACGGACTTCTTTGTCCAACGTGCGGCGATCGAAGATCGCGACGGGACGTTACTTGCCATAAATCTATCGACTGCATCTCTTTATGCCAATCCCATGGAAATAATCGACGTTGCAAGCGCAGCCAACAAACTATGTGGCATTTTCCCCAACGTAAACTGTAAAGATATGCTTGAAAAGCTCCGTCCCACCAAGACTTTCACTTGGTTAAAACGCCATATTACTCCGAAAGAACAGCAGGAAGTAAACGATTTAGGAGTGCCTGGGCTGTATTTCTTGAAAGAGGAGAAGCGCATCTACCCCCATAACAACTTATTTTCCCACGTTTTAGGTTTCTCCGACATCGATAACAACGGTATCTCAGGCGTTGAACGTTACTTTGACAACGACTTAAAAAACAATAGCAAAAAACCTTTGCTACTTTCACTTGATACCCGCGTTCAGGAAGCCCTTAAAGAAGAACTTCAGCAGCAAGTAACTGACCACCAAGCTATTGGTGGCTCGGGGATAGTTATGGACGTAAACACCGGTGAAGTACTAGCCATGGTCTGCCTGCCAGACTTTGATCCCAACAAACCGCAAAAAGCCAGCGAAGCGCAGCGTTTTAATCAGCTAACTTTGGGCGTTTATGAGATGGGATCAACCTTTAAGGTTTTCACCACCGCCATGGGCTTAGATGGCAAATTTGTGACGGTTAACGATGCCTTCGATACCTCAGCAACGGTTATGGTTGGCAATCATAAAATTAGCGATTTCAGAGGCAAAGGCGGGGTGCTGTCAGTCCCAGAAATTCTTATGTATTCTTCAAATATCGGTACTGCGCAAATCGCGCAGCGAGTTGGCGTAACCAAGCAGAAGGAATACATGCGCAAATTTGGCTTCCTTTCGCCGATGGAGATTGAACTTCCTGAAAAATCCGCGACACTCTACCCATCAGACAAACGCTGGTCTAATGCCAGCTTGGTGACCATCAGCTATGGTCACGGCATCTCCGTAACGCCAATGCACGTCATACGTGCTTTTGCATCGGTAGTTAACGGCGGCAAGTTAATCAAACCAACTTTACTTAAAGTTGATGAGCCACAAAACGTTGATGGCGAAACCGTCCTCAAAGAAAATACTTCTCAACTGATGCGCAAACTACTCCGCCTCGTTGTTACTGGCGGATCGGGTAGGAAAGCCAATACCGAAGGATATTTAGTAGCTGGAAAAACAGGAACTGCTGAAAAAATTGTTGGCAGTCGCTATAGCAAAAACCAAAACATCGCCTTATTCATCTGTGCTTTCCCAATTGACGACCCTAAGTACGCGGTACTAATTATGGTTGACGAAGCTAAGCGCAACGCGCTTAACGGCGGCTTTACCACTGGTGGCACACTCGCTGCACCTGTAGCAGGAAGAGTAATTGAGAGAATTGCGCCGATCCTAGGCGTTGCTCCGCAAAAGGCTCTCGCACCCAATAGCGAAGACGTAATGGCTCTGGTCTATCAAGCTCGCTATAAAAGAAACTAACATGTTCGAACAAGTCATCCACCATGCAATTATAGAAGATTTACCAATCTATAATGATGAGATGAGCACATACGATAAACGCCGCACCTGCCTATATACCTGCTTTTTACTCAAGAACGACTATTTAGCAAATGAGGAAGAATTAATTTTTAACAACCTCTCTAAGATCATCGTCGATATTTCCGAAAACAATGTCCGCCTATTACTTGCCCAAGAAGCTTGCAATGCACACCATTTCCCTGAAGAACTGGCCTTAAAGCTTGCCTACGATAAATACGAGATTTCCGAGCGGTTACTTTGCCATTACGCCCAGTTCGCAGACAACCATTTGCTGCGCATGATTGACGACTTTCACGATGAAAAAAGGATTTTACTCATAGCTAACCGCCCCAATTTAAGTTTTCCCGTTACTGACAAACTAATTAGCCTATCGAAAATCAATATTACCCAAGCGGTTCTTGAAAATGAAACCGCCAAAATTAGCATCAGATCTTTGCAGGTAGTGCTCACTAAGCACCAGCATAACAGAGGTTTTTTAAATATCCTCTATCGCCGCAAAGACGTAAGTAAAAGCCAAATCATTGAGCTATTAGAAAGCGTCGATTCGCCAATTAAAAAGGATATGATTGATACCTATTGGGGCAATCACTCAATGAATCTGCCCTTTTCCAAACTCAACATTATTAATCTTTCAGAAACGCAGATAAAGCATAATCAAGAGTACCGCCAGCTGATTTCTAATATCGATAACATCTATATTATGAACCACCTGAATTGGCATATCCTGCTCTCATACTTAATTAAGGGGGACTTTTTCTCTTTCATTTATGGGATCTCTAAGCTAACTAATATGCCGTTTGCTAAGGTTAAAGATGTGGTGTTAAATTATACCGAAACCGACGAATTTATTGGGCTGCTTAGCGCCATCCATGTGCAGCTAGACTATGTAGTACCTTTGCAAATTTTCTTAAGCGAGATTGCCAAAGAACTCAAAAAAGGGGAGCTCACTCCAGAAAATTACCGCGCAAAAATTACTGCAATTATTGACGCGCGCGCCATAGAACGTTTGGAGTACCTAAAGAAACTTATTTAACAAAAAAGGCGGGATAAACCCGCCCTTGATATATTAATTTTTAACTCGAATTATCTTCTGTCGCCAAATAGCCTTAGCAAGCTTATAAAAAGGTTGATGAAGTCCATATACAGTGAAAGCGCACCATAAATAGCTCCTTTACCAGCCATTTCAGCAGAACCAGAAAAGTGGTAGTAAGAATCTTTGATTCTTTGTGTATCATAAGCAGTAAGTCCAGTGAAGATGATCACACCAATAAATGACACGATGAAATACATCATCGGACTTTGGAGGAAGATATTCACCACTGACGCAATAATCAGTCCAATCAAACCCATGAACATGAAAGTTCCTAAGCCTGTTAGATCCTTTTTAGTCGTGTAACCATAAAGGCTAACTGAACCAAACATTGCCGCGCAAATGAAGAACACACGAGTGATACTTTCCCCGGTATATACCAAGAAAATTGAAGCAAGTGACACTCCCATTACCGCTGCAAACACCCAAAACACCGTTTGAGCACCTTGGAGGCTTAAAGTAGCAATTTTAGGAACTGCAAAAAACACCATGATTAGTGGAGCAAACATTACCAACCATTGTAATGGTGTTCCGAAAAGAAGTTGAATAAGCGTTGGTGAGCTAGAAACAGCGAAAGCAACGCCGCCAGTAATGGCAAGCGCAACCGCCATGTAATTGTAAACTGCAACCATGTAAGCGCGCAGACCTTGATCGACACTCGATACTTTAGTAGCAAAAGCTTGTTTAGTATAATCCATGTTTTACCTCGCATTGGAAGTTTATACTTACCTAATATAGTGCACCATAGGTAAAATTCAAGCATTACTCCTTCATTAGATTATTCGCATACAAGTGATAAGCCGTTTGGTAGTAGCTGATCCCTTCATCGAGATGATCTTGGCCATTTTCCACAAGGGTTTGCTCCCCTCCATTAATGGAGTATACCTTATTGTCAAACTTAGGCCCTAAAACCATTAATTTCGAATTGGCTAGGTAACCAAGCTTCTGGTAGGTGCTAATAAACGCGCGGTGAGCTGGGTTGTTAAGAGCATCTGTCCCATAAAATCTGCTTTCGTAACTAACCCCGAGTAACCCAAGGATTGTAGGGGCAACATCGATTTGGCTGGTTAAGTTATCGATCTCGCGAGCTTTGAGTATTTTTGGCGCATAGATCAGTAGCGGCACATGATAACGTTCGATGGGCAAATCTGTTTTGCCCGAGCTGCCAGCACAATGGTCGGCCGTGATAACGAAAATAGTATTATCAAACCAAGGTTTACTCCGCGCCGACTCAATAAACGTTTTAATCGCATAATCTGTATACTTCACCGCCCCACTTCTGCCGCTACCGGAAGCGATATCGATTCGTCCCGGTGGGAAGGTGAACGGACGATGATTAGAAGTAGTCATCACAAAATACAGAAAGTTGTGCTTATTGGCATAAGCTGTATCTGCTTCCTTAATCGCGCGCTGGTAAATATCTTCATCAGCTACTCCCCAAGCATTAGCAAAGGTGACTTCACTACTGGTTAAATTAGCGCGATCGATCGTTTGGAAATGATTGTGGGCAAAAAAGTAATTCATATTATCGAAGTAACCATATCCACCATATAAAAACTTCAGGTCATAATCATTTTTGGCCAGCACACTCCCCAAGGAGAAAAGGTTTTCATTATTGGGGCGGCGGACAATTGAGTTACCAGGGGTGGGC
>JBIOER010000012.1:0-18308 GCA_044446225.1 Rickettsiales bacterium
AATAAATTTGGTGAAGAACTATACTTGCAGCGATGCCCACGTGGAGTACGATAACGGCAAAATCGTTCAAGTAATTATTAACTTACTCTCTAACGCCATAAAATTTTCCCCGCCAGAGAGCACCCTTACTATTACTTTAGAAAATACCACCTATAACAACAAACCCGCGTTGATCTTCGCTATCCAAGATCAAGGTATTGGGATTTCTGCAGATGAGCTCGAGAAAGTATTCGATAAATTCGTCCAAAGTAGCAAAACTAAATCACAAGCTGGCGGTACTGGGCTTGGATTATCAATCTGTAATGAAATTATCCGCGGCCACGGCGGGAAAATTTGGGCTGAAAGCAAGGAAGGCGAAGGCTCTACCTTCAAATTCATCCTACCTAAGCAAGCAGCTACTAAATTTACCATTGATGAAAGCACCACTAAGGCGAGCTAGTCAGAAACAACAATTCAAAGTTTGTCGTCCTCGCGGATGCGGGGACCCACCTTATATACCGCACTAAAGCTGGATCTCCACCTCCGCGGAGATGACATTTTCCTTATTGAGAAATGGAGTAAAGAATACCTCTGTCATATACGTTTGCTTTATCTTGATGACGTCTATATTTCTAGCCACTTGGAGACTTGAGAAGCAAAACAATAGTATTTGGTGATATTGAGAGCAGCTATCAAAAATTTATCCCGGACGCAAGTAGCGACGACTCTACTGACCTTCAGCGTTAGCAACTTGGCGGCGGCGGCGGTCACGCTTGATCTTACGCGGCATCGGCTCCATTTTCACTCTTGGCTTGATATACTGCTCAATCGCGATTTTAAGATCAGGAAGCTTATTAGCATAGAAATGATCCGCACCATTAATTGGATAATACTCAACGTTAGAACTACGCTGCTTTTCAAGCTTTTCAAACAAACTATAAGCCGCTTCTTCAGGAACGATATCATCTTTTGTCCCGTGCACGATAAGACCTTGTGCTGGGCAAGGAGAAAGGAAGTTAAAATCATATGACTGCGCAGGCGGAGAAACCGCTACAAATCCACTAATCTCTGGGCGGCGCATAAGTAATTGAAGGGCAATCCATGAACCGAATGAAAAACCTGCCAACCAGCAGCTAGAAGCTTCTGGTGCTTGATTTTGAATCCAGTCAAGGGCACAAGCAGCATCGGTTAATTCGCCAATCCCACTATCAAAAGTACCATGCGATTTACCAACTCCACGAAAGTTGAATCGCAGTACCGAAAATTTATTTTCAACAAAGGTATGGAACATGTTATAAACAACCTTGTTATTCATTGTTCCGCCATGCAATGGATGGGGATGCAACACGAGCGCAATCGGCGCGTTAGGCTCGTCACTTAGATGGAATTTTCCTTCGATGCGACCTTCAGGCCCATTAAATACAACTTCTTTTACCATAGCTGATCAAACTCCTAAGATATCAGTTGAATATACACAGATTACGCCACTATAATACTTGACATAATTAGTAAGTTTTTATATCTTGTACATATAAAACGACAATAAGCATTCTAGCACGGATAAGGCGAGAATGGAAGGAAATAATGGAGATTGCTCATGTTTCTTACAACAAAAGGTAGATATGCGGTAATGGCATTAGTTGACATAGCAATCAACTCGAATGGCAAACCAGTAACTCTGTCGGAAATCGCAGCCCGTCAAACTATTGACCTTGGGTACCTGGAACAAATCTTTACCAAACTTCGAAAAGTCGGCCTAGTAGGCTCTGTAAGAGGCCCTGGTGGCGGCTACCTCTTAAAACGCGCTGGAAATGAAATTTTTGTCTCAGACGTAATGTTTGCCGTAGATGAAAGCATAAAAATGACCCGTTGCGAGCATAAGACTGGCATGGGCTGCTTAGACAACAAGTCCCGCTGCACCACCCACCATTTCTGGGAAGACCTCGAAGATCACATTTATAACTTTCTAAAATCAATAACCATTGCTGATGTCGCTACTAAGAACACCAGGATGAGGCTAGCATGACAGTTTACCTAGATCACAATGCGACCACCCCCCTCCTCCCTTCAGTTAAAGAAGCAATAGCTGATTTAATGGATCTCCCCCTCAATTCGTCTGCCGTTCACTCATATGGCAGAGAAGCAAAAATGCTAGTTGAGAAAGCTCGTGGTATGGTAGCAGACTTGATCGGCGCCGATGATAGATACCAAATTATTTTTACTGCAACCGGTACCGAGGCAAACAACCTTGCGCTACATGGGACTCACTACAACAAGGTTTGTAGCAACATAGAGCACGCTTCAGTATTTAATTGCATTGGGCAAGGCCTGATACCCGTGGATAACCATGGAGTTATCAAGCTCGATGAGCTTGAAAAGATCGCCTCATCCTCAGCAGAGAAGCTTTTAATCTCCCTAATGTCTGCCAACAATGAAACTGGCGTTATACAACCACTTAAAGAAGCGGTGGCAATTGCGCATAAATATGGGCATTTGATCCACTCCGATGCCACACAAAGCATCGGTCGTATTGATTTCAACATCAGTGAACTGGATCTGGACATGACAACCGTTTCCAGCCATAAAATGGGCGGGCCTTTTGGCGCAGCAGCATTAGTTTACAAAAAAGATATTACCGTCACCCCAATTATGCACGGTGGGGGGCAGGAATTTAGGATTCGCCCGGGAACACTTAACACTCGTGCCATCTACGGATTTGGCGTCGCCGCTGGAGTTGCTAAAAACATCATCGGTAATTTTGAAAAAATTGCCGACCTAAGAAATTACCTCGATGCAAAAATTCAAGGGATTTGCCCAACAACCATCATCTTTGGCAAAGAAGCTCTACGACTACCTAACACCTCTAGCTTCACCATGCCCAATGTTAGTAATGAAACGCAATTAATCCATTTTGATATTAACCACATTGCAATAAGCGCTGGCGCTGCCTGCTCTTCTGGCAAGATCGACCTTCCTCGCGTACAAATGTCGATGGGTTATAGTGAAGAAGTAGCTCGTACTTCCATTCGCGTCAGCATGGGTTACAACACCAGCAAAGCTGATGTCGATAAATTTATCGCCACTTGGAATGAATTATACACAAAAAACAATATGTTAGAGGCCGCATAAAATGAAGTTACCCATTTATTTAGATCATCAAGCAACTACCCCTGTCGATCCTCGCGTTGTACAAGCGATGTTACCTTACTTCACTGAAAAATTTGGCAACCCGCATTCACGCAGCCATAAATATGGCTGGGACGCTGAGGAAGCGGTTGAAATCGCCCGTAAAGATGTGGCTAACTTAATTCACGCTAACCCTAAAGAAATTATTTTCACATCAGGCGCGACTGAATCCAACAACCTTGCCCTTAAAGGTGTAGCACGCTTTTACAAAGAACATAAAAACCATATTATCACCTGCGTGACCGAACATAAATGTGTTTTAGATTCTTGCCGGCACCTGGAAGAGGAAGGCTTTAAAGTTACCTATCTTCCCGTTCAGCCTAACGGAATTATCGATCTTAAACAGCTTGAAGATGCTATCACCCCGCAGACATCTATCGTTTCAATCATGGCGGTTAACAATGAAATTGGTGTGATTCAACCTCTAAAAGAAATCGGCAAAATATGCCGCGCCAAAGGCGTGTTTTTCCATACCGACGCAGCACAAGCATTTGGAAAAATTCCTCTAGATGTAATTGACATGAATATCGATTTAATGAGTATCTCCGGCCATAAAATTTACGCACCAAAGGGCATCGGCGCATTATTTGTCGGCAGAAACCCCCGAGTTCGCCTTGAAGCTATCATTCATGGTGGCGGTCAAGAACGCGGCATGCGTTCAGGTACGATAGCAACACCGCTAGTAGTTGCTCTGGGAGAAGCTGCAAAAATCGCTAAAGCAGAGATGGCAGAGGAAAATACTCGTCTTAACAAATTCAGCGAACTATTTCTGCATGAGATTATGCAAATACCCGAGGTATTTTTAAATGGCGATGCTACGCTAAGAACCCCAGGTAATTTAAATATAAGTTTTTCATGCATTGAGGGTGAATCAATGATTGGCGCGATCAAAGATCTCGCTGTTTCATCAGGCTCCGCATGTACTTCAGCGTCCTTAGAACCTTCGTATGTTTTAAGGGCTTTAGGTGTAGAGGAAGAACTAGCACATACTTCAATTAGATTTGGCTTTGGTCGCTTTACCACCGAAGAAGAAGTGCATTTTGCAATCACTTGTGTTAAAAACGCCATCGATAAGCTTCGTGAGTTAAGCCCACTTTGGGAGATGGTACAAGAAGGCGTAGATTTAAAAACAATTAACTGGTCAGGACATTAAGGAGTAATTATGGCATATAGCGCAAAAGTAATCGATCACTACGAGAACCCAAGAAACGTTGGGTCATTCGCCAAAACGGACGAGAATGTCGGTACCGGCCTAGTTGGCGCACCTTCATGCGGCGACGTGATGAAGCTCCAAATAAAAGTAAATCCAAAAACCAATGTGATTGAAGATGCTAAATTCAAAACGTTTGGCTGCTTATCGGCAATTGCTTCCAGCTCACTTGCAACTGAGAAGCTTAAAGGCAAAACCATTGACGAAGCATTAACAATTAAAAATATTGATATCGTTGAGGAACTTTCGCTACCCCCAGTAAAAATTCACTGCTCGGTATTAGCTGAAGATGCGATTAAAAAAGCAATTCAAGATTATAAAGACAATAACTAATTATGGCTGCACCAATTATAAAAATAACCGAGACCGCCGCTCAGCAAGTGAAATTTCTTTTGCAAAAAAGAGAGAAACCCTCGGTTGGCATTCGCATAGGCGTTAAGTCTGGTGGTTGCTCTGGCCTCTCCTACACATTTGAGTACGCCGACCAACAAAACACCCTGGATGAAATCGTTGAGGAAAGAGGCGTAACTATTTTGGTAGAGCCTAAAGCAGTTATGCATATCATTGGTACCACACTGGATTTCGTTGATGAAAAAGTAAAATCGGGCTTTGTTTTCAACAACCCTAATGCCAAGGCGCATTGCGGTTGCGGCGAATCATTTAAAGTTTGAGCAATTTTCCGCCTGACTTTTGTACTGCCGCTATTAACTTTTTATCTAACGTTGCAATTGGCACCCCCAGCTTGAGCGCTAAGTCCAAGTATGAACCATCATAAACTGTTAAATCATATCTAGCTGATATTAAAATTAAGTCCTGCATCGAAGAATTTGCACTGCTAATAACCTCTATAGGAAGTTGATTCAACGAATTCAGAAAATTAGATACCACCGCCTGAGATGCCCTCTTTTGCTTTTGTGCATTCAGCAGAACATTACACACTTCGTAATACCAAAGACTTGGTACTACAGCCACCTGTTTACTTAAGAATTCGAGAACACCAAGGGAATAATCATCTTGCTCATCTTCAAAACACCAAGAAACCGCCACAGAACAATCTAAAACAAAATCAGCCATTACCGCCTACCTTGATCACGATATTTCAGTATCTCCGTTAGCGAAATTTTAGATTTTACACGATTTTTTTTAATCATATTAATTGCGTTATCAACATCTACTTGTTTGCTACTAAACTTCGTCAACTTTGCCACCTCTTTGTTATGCCGCGTAATGATATACTCCTTACCAGCTACAACATCAGCTAATAGTCTGGAGAAGTGTGTCTTGGCATCAAAGCTACTAATATGTTCCATATGATATTAAACTAGTTTATTAACTAGTTTAACACCCCCTACCCATCGAGTCAACGCTATAAATACAGTGTTGTTAACCCCTCACAATCTGCTATACTCACCCACTATGAATAATTGGCTATTGGTAGATAAACCAGCTGGTGTGACCAGCGCGTTTGTTGTAAACCGCGTAAAAAAACTACTTAAACCTTCTAAAATAGGTCACTCGGGAACGCTAGACCCATTTGCCACCGGGTTACTCATGCTTGCCATCGGCGAGGCTACCAAAACCGTGGATTACTGCCTAAACAAAGATAAGGACTATGAATTCACCATCACTTGGGGAGAAAATCGCGATACTTTAGATATCGATGGCAAAGTAACCGCCAGCTCGGAGAAAATCCCCACGCCGGAAGAGATTGCAAGCGTGGTAGACTCCTTTATCGGAGAAATTGAGCAAACCCCACCCAATTATTCCGCAATTAAAATCAATGGCGAGCGCGCCTATAAGCTTGCCCGCGAGGGCAAAGCAATCGAGATGAAGTCACGCCCCGTGACCTGCTATAAACTTGATTATATACAAAATACAACCGGTGAGCAGGCAACTTTTAGCTTGAGCTGTTCAAAAGGATTTTACGTACGCTCGCTTGCACGCGATATCTGCGAAAAATTGGGTGCTTGCGGCTACGTCAGCAGCCTCAGGCGGACAAAAATAGGTAAATTTAAGGTTGAAGATGCGATTTCACTAGATATTTCGGAAAATATAGTGCATACTCCCAGCGTGAGTAGCTTTAATCAGCACTTATTACCCGTCACTGCTGTGCTGGACGACATCTTAGTGGAGCAAGTTGATGAGGCAACCGCCAAAAGGCTTTTGCAAGGTCAAAGAATTAAAACAGATAGACCAAATGCGGAAGTGCTAGCAATTAAACATAATGAAAAATTAATTGCCATGGCAGCCGTTTTGAATGGCACTTTGTCGGTTAAACGTGTATTTAACTTATAAAAATAGGAGAGACGATGTCGATTACAAAAGAAAAAACTCAAGCACTTATTAAGAATTATTCAACTTCAAATGATAATAAGGACACGGGTTCAGTAGAAGTTCAATGCGCGATCATGACTGAAAGGATTACTAATCTTACCGGTCATATGAATGCTAGCAAAAAAGATTTCCAAGCAAGACGCGGACTTCTTGTGCTAGTGAACAAAAGAAGAAAATTGCTAAGATATCTAGAAAGAGAAAATGCCGCACGTTATCAGCAATTAATTACCAAACTTGGCATAAGGAAATAATGGATTCTATCCACAATTAATTAACAAAGAAAGTTGCTTCAAGTTTAGAGGCAACTTTTATATTTTATAGGAACAAGATGTTTAAAATACACAAAAAAACAATCGAATGGGGCGGTAAAACCCTTGAACTTGAAACTGGCAAGATTGCCAGACAAGCAACTGGTGCCGTCGTCGCAAAAATGGGAGGCTCGATTGTACTTTGTACGGTTGTTGCCGCTAAGAAAGCCAAAACTGATATTGATTTCTTCCCACTAAGCGTACACTACATTGATAAATTCTACGCTGCAGGGAAAATTCCTGGTGGCTTTAATAAACGCGAAAGCCGTCCAAGTGAGCGCGAAGTTCTAACTTCCCGCCTAATTGACCGCCCAATTCGCCCACTCTTTCCAGAAAACTTCCACAACGAAGTGCAAGTCGTCTGTACCACTCTTTCATATGATCCAGAAGTTAATCCAGACATCGTGGCACTAATTGGTGCCTCTGCTGCCTTGGCAATCTCTGGTATTCCATTTGAAACTCCAGTTGCTGCAGCTCGCGTCGGCTATGCTGATGGTGAGTTTGTACTAAACCCTTCTGTGGCATTTACTGCTGAACATAAAGCCCTCGACCTAGTTGTTGCAGGTACTGATAAAGCCGTTCTAATGGTTGAATCAACCGCTTTAGAACTTTCTGAAGAAATAATGCTTAAAGCCGTAATGTTTGGACATAACAGCTTCCAACCAATCATTGCTGCGATTAAGGAATTGGCTGAAGAAGTTGGTAATGAGGCTTGGGTAGTTGAACTACCTGATCATTCAGCAATTATGAAAGAAGTTTCTGCACTTGTTGAAGATAAGCTCAAAAAAGCTTATGCAATCGTTGACAAACAAAGTCGCTACGCACAAGTTGGCGAGCTTAAAGACATGGTTAAAAAGGCTCTCGTTGAAGAAAAAGAACTTAACGAAACTGCCGTTAGCACTTGCTTTAAAGATCTTGAGAAAAAGATCGTTCGTACCCAAATCATCAAAACGAAAAAACGTATTGATGGACGTGGTGAAGCTGATATTCGCCAAATTCAATGCGAACTCGACTTCCTACCAAGCGTTCACGGTTCTGCGCTATTTACCCGCGGAGAAACTCAAGCAATTGTTGTTACCACCCTTGGTACTGGACAAGATGAACAAATCATTGATGACCTGGAAGGCGATCGTAAAGACCGCTTTATGCTCCACTACAATTTCCCTTCATATTCAGTGGGCGAAGTTGGTAGAATGGGCGCTCCTGGACGTCGTGAGATTGGTCACGGTAAGCTTGCTTTCCGCGCGATCAACCCACTTCTTCCTACCAAAGAGCAATTCCCCTATACCATTCGCGTAGTTTCTGAGATCACTGAATCAAATGGTTCATCTTCAATGGCTACAGTTTGTGGAACTTCACTATCACTAATGGCTGCCGGCGTTCCAATGCCTGCACCAGTTGCTGGTATTGCAATGGGACTAATCCTCGAAGGAAAAAACCACGTGGTTCTTTCTGACATTATGGGTGATGAAGATCATCTTGGTGACATGGATTTCAAAGTTGCGGGTACTGCAAATGGTATTACTGCCCTACAAATGGACATTAAAATCAGTGGCATCACCGAACAAATCATGGAAACTGCGCTTTCACAAGCTCAAGCTGGAAGACTACACATACTCGGCAGGATGGCGGAAGCGATCACTGAGTCACGTGCTAAAATTTCTAGCAATGCTCCACAGATTAAATCATTTACCATTCCTAAAGATAAGATTGGCGAATTGATTGGACCTGGCGGTAAAGTGATTAAACACATCATCGAACAGACCAAAGTTAAAATTGATATTAACGACGAAGGCGTCGTCAACGTTGCATCAACATCTGATGAAGCTATGGCTGCGGCTCTTGAAATGATTAATGATATCGTTGCTGTTCCTGAAGTGGGTCGTATCTACGAAGGTAAAGTAACACGTATCGCTGATTTTGGTGCGTTCGTTGCCATTACTAAAAACACTGAAGGGCTTCTTCACGTGTCTGAAATGGCGCATAGCCGCGTTAACCATCCAAGAGACCTTTTCAAAGAAGGTGACGCAGTAAGCGTTAAGGTACTAAATGTTGAACCAAACGGCAAAATCAGACTAAGTGTCAAAGCCATTACGGATGCACCTGAAGGCTCTTCTTCTAGCGAAGAAGGCCAACCGCAATCTGAGCGTGGACAAGATGATTCATCTGCTGGCAGCTCTCATGAAGATCGCCCTCGCCCGGAAAAACGCCGCTTTAACAAAAGTGGTGGTGCTGGTGGCCGTCGTGATGATCGTCGCCCTGCAGCAGGCAATGGCGGAAATCGTGACAACCGTGATAATCGCGACCGCGATAATCGTGGTGGCGGTGAACGCAGAAGAGACGATGGCAATAGCAACTCTTCTTCCGACTCTAGCGGTAAGAAAAGAAGATTTTTCTAATCAGCCCACTAACATTAAAGCCTCCCCATGCAAATCGGGAGGCTTTTTTTTATCTTATGTAACAATACTTTAACATTCATGTGCTATAATAAGGTCTTGAATTTGGTGGAGTATCAATGACGATATTTAAAAATGAATGCTTAACTCTTAAAGAACTAGCGCTTGCAAACTCCTTTGAACTTAGGAATTTGCTTAAAGACCATACTGCAGAGGAGGTGATGGAATACTATCGTGCCGATATAAGGAGCAGTGCCATTTATGAGGTTAAGAAGAGCTATCACGCCCAAAACGCCTATGATGATTTTAAGCATGCCTTGTCTAATATTGCCATTGAAAAAGGCTTCAAGCCAACTAGCATCGAAATCATAGAGAAGTTAGATTCGCAACACATTACCCTGTTTCTTGACTCACTAACTCAAAATGAATTCAGAAATATTATTACAGATTCTTCCACCTTCCAACGCGTCATCGAAAAAAACAAAAAAACATTTGCCGAGAAGGCGCAAGGGTATTTAAACTCTCTTAGTGCTAGTGAGCTTGATGAGTTACTCTCAGATAAGACCGCTATAAAGAATTTTAAAGAATTTTTCAATCTGGAATTACTAGCTCGTATCAATTTATTATCCTTAGATGACTTTGGCAAAACGCTTATAACCTCATCAAATTTCCGCATCCTTATTTCACATGAAAAATATTCAGTCGAAAGTAAAATAACTGAATACTTTAATTCATTAAGCCAAGAGCAGCAACTTGCTGTTCTTACCGATGTAAATTTTAGACCCCTACTCTCTTACTATTCAAAAGAGGCAGAAGTTCTTGCCATCAAAGCCATAAATAACTTTAGCGTCAGTGAAATTTGGCAGATGTCTTCAGCTGCTAATAGTTCAGATAATGCACTATATACGTCGTTCCAAAGACTTAGCCCTGAAAGTATAAAAGCAAAACTCGTCGTATATTTAAGCTCCTGCGATTTAGCTGACATCTTGGAAATGTTTCGTGTAGATAATTATCTCGATCATTATTCGCTGATTTTTAGCCGATTAGAGAACCAAGCCAATTTAGTAAATACTTTTGATGAATTATTAGAATCATTTGTGCATTCATATACTCTTAAACACTATGGGCACAGCCTTGAAAATCTTGAGAATAAGTTGTTAGAGTATCTTAATGATTCTGAAAACCAAGCTACTTATATCGAGAAATTCAAAGACTTCGATAAGAAACATGATGATGTATACCACTTAAACTCACCGATATTAATCAATAGATTGAAAGAGCTTGAAGCGCTATCAATAGGGGATGCAGTTCAATTCTTGGCTCAGTCTGCCAACACAGGTGAAGCAGATGCCCTCATTTTATCTTACGTTAAATCTGGTGAACTAGATTTAGCTGCACCGATTCCTGACGCGCAAAGCTATCTAAATAATATGACTATAGCTGACGCTCTCATTCTATTTGGCAAACTCAGCTTATTAACCAGGATTACTAACGAATGCGCAATCGAAATAAAAATTCAGCCCAAAGCAATCTTCCTAAAATTTTTTGAAATCCATGCCTATGCACTTATTCCAACTTACAGTGACCGTTTAGAGTTAGTTACTGACTTTTGGCAGTATTTGGATAAATCCCTTCTTCAAAGCCAACTTGAGTTTGATGGATTAACTGGAAGTCAAATTGCTTTCAAATTCGCAATCTTAGATTTATTCAGAGAATATGTAATTGAATCAAACGAGCTAAATTCTTATGAAAGGGCTATCTTCAATCCTACTGAGGAAGTCTGCCTAAACCTCAGCCACGTTGACTTACTTCTAGCAACACCAAAAAATTCTTTGGGTATCTCCTATCTGGATTTAGCAATATTGGTTGGAAAAAATGTACTCGCTAGCGAGCTGCTTGAGATGGGATTTGCGGCAAAGAACTATGAACAAGGTTTTTCTTCTCTGGATTTTTTAGTGCTGAACTATAAACCATATGATAGTAGCGCTGACCTAATTAAAGCAATTCTACAAAGCGATTCAATTAATGTGGACCAGCAAGATGGCTATGGCCAAACCCCAGCAGATATGTTTCTTAGATCTCATGATATCAAAGACCTAGTTCTGGCAAGATCAAAGGATAAAATCTATGAAGTGAGTAAGGGTAATTATGATAGCATTGATGAAACTCGTACCAACATCGCAATTAGTATTGGCGATGGGTTTTGGTCATCCATGTCATTTGCAGTAGCAAGAAAATTAGCCACGCACAACAACGTTGATTTCTATCTAGTAAATATGCAAGCAGTTGAGGCAACTAATGACGCTATATTTTCTAAGTTCGATGCTTGGTTAAACCCCGGTGCTGGAGATAGCTACCCTAAAGATGAAAATGGCTTCAACCTTGACGCATGGACACCTAGCCAAGACATTGAAAAAATGCACTTTAAGGCGCTCGAGCAAACCGATAATTTACATATCCCCTACTTAGGCATATGTGCAGGTGCGCAGCACTTAAGCTTATATCATGGTTCAAATGTAAAACCGGTTAACCTTAGCGCTTCCTCGCGCGACATTATTCTTAAGTTAGGCAGCCTTCCGCATTTTATGACGCTTAGCAGTGCCGAGCAAAAACAAGCGCTCACATCTTGTGTAAATAATGTCCCTAAGTTTAAAGGGGATACTGCACACAGCTTTGCGCTGGATGAAAATAATGTTGCGGCAAGCATAAATGTTGGCGCAGTATCTGAAACTGCCATCCCGATGTTTTACAGCCACGAAAATGGTATAAGATTTGGCAAGCAGTTCCACGCTGAGCACTACTATAGCTCAACACCGGATGCAAAGACCATGCCCCAAAAGGAAATCCTTAACAACTTCGTTAGCTTGGCTAAAATGCACCACGCTTACCGGGTTGAGGGGGCTCCTCATCCTGAGCAAATCATGCAAGCAATTGCTAGCAGACTGGCAGAATGCGTTGAGCACGTGTACTTCACACCATTTGCAGACACCTGCCCCAAAACTTCTGAGGACGTCGCCAAGTTGGAAGAATATATTGAAATGTATTTCTAAGAAGCGCGAGCTTCTTTATATTGTTTTAGCTTATTGCGGAGGGCGCGCAAGGATATGCCTAGTACCGCCGCAGCTTTAACTTCATCGCCATAACACTTTTCAATGGTTGCGGTAATCGCTGCTTTTTCAATCTCCTCTAAGTTCATATTATCATTCGAACTAACAATTTCTTCAGGGATTGTCACGATAATGTCTTCTTCATTAATTACCGAAGCGCTGGAAAGCAATACCGCACGGTGAATAGTATTTTCCAGTTCGCGAACATTTCCCGGCCAACGATACTGCTGCAATTTTACATGCGCAGCCTCTGCTAGCTCTTTAATGGCCACGCCATTAAGCTCGGAGAATTTCTTGATAAAATAGTCACTCAAAAGTAACACATCCCCCATACGCTCACGTAGTGGCGGGAGATTAATGTTAATGACATTCAACCGATAAAATAAATCCTCACGGAATTTCCCTTCTTTAACATAGTCGAGCAGATTACGATTGGTAGTGGCAAGAATTCTAATATCTAGCCGTACACTTTGGTTTCCACCCACACGCACAATCTCACGTTCTTGAATTGCCCTTAGCAATTTTGCTTGGAGCTTAAGATCCATCTCCGATACTTCATCAAGTAACAAAGTACCATGATTAGCCTGCTCAAATTTACCAATGCGGCGCTCAATTGCTCCGGTAAAGGCTCCTTTCTCATGGCCAAATAGTTCAGACTCAAGCAGGTTTTCTGGGATTGCTGCGCAGTTAACTGCGATAAAATCTTTATTGGCACGATTACTTTTTTCATGAATGAGCCGCGCAATAATTTCCTTACCCGTCCCAGATTCACCAGTAATTAGCACACTGGCCTCTGATTTGGCGACCTTGTTGATGGTGGTAATAACTTTGGCAAAGGCTTCCGATTCATACACCACCTTGGTATCAGTTGATTTTGAGATCGCTTCAAAAATCGCCGCGATTAAATCTTCTTCAGGTGGTAGGGGGATATATTCCTTAGCTCCCGCCTTAATGGCAGCAACAGCCTTTTCCTTATTGTGCTCAATTCCACACGCGATAATCGTGGCATAGATTTTTTCAGATATTAGTAGATCGATGAATTTTTTAATATCTTGCTCAACATCCACCATCACTACATCAAAGCTTTTGCCGTTACGTAAGGTATGCAAAGCAGACAAAATATCAGGTGCGGTAGAAACTTTTGCACCACGTTGCGTGGCAATTTTGGTGGCAGGAATAAGTTGATTTTTCAGATCTCCAACAATCAGTAATTTCATGTGCAAATATCTATTTAATCCAAGATGATAAGATGATTTTATATTTTGACAACACTTAGTGTAAGTGCGATAAAAGATTTTTTAGTAAAACTTATGAAAGAATCCTTCGAAGCTATTGCAAATTCACCTTTTGGAGCATTACCACTTGATCAAGTCCAATTGATTTTAGACCAAAAAATAACCAACCATGAAGAGCGAATTAAACTCATCCAAGCATCCTTAGATAAATACAAGCAAGCAACTGCACCTAATTTTAAATCGTTCTATGAAAACCAAATTAAAGCACAGGTAAATGCCTTACGAATAGCTTTAGAAAGCAACAAAGAAGCCACGACAGAAAGTAAAAATAATTATAAATTCCTTACCAAAGCATTTCAAGAATACATTACACAAACCTACGGGTTAATCCTAGAATCTGCAGTGGAGTGCTATGGCTTAGATCAATTCAATTCATTGCTCGTAAAAGCAGGGGCTAGGCCAGAATCATTTATCAAGAAACTGCTGAAGCTGAAAGTTCCATCCGACATGGAGCTTGGTACAGCAAATACGACTGCTAGCGCCATTTTAACTCTTCATGCACTGGCAACTGGTAACTTTAATTCATTCCCCTTAGCAGATGTTGAAAGGTTTACAGATATTCATGGAGTAAATGATATAGCCGTACTCATAAAGGAAACCAGTAGATTCACCGTTAATTTTATAATGCAAAAACATCAAGAACTTAGTAAAGCTGAATATGAAGAGCTTAAACGAGTCAAGAACAAGAACGTTACGGTAAACACTACAGCTAATGATGATTATTCTGAAGAATTCCTCGAGGATGATGTAGTGGATTCTGCAGCAGGACTCTATGATTGCGCTGAGGTTGCACTCCTTACTCATGTTTTTCGCAACAAGTTCGAAGATTTTATTAGAACCCCAACTCAAGCTAAAGAGACAGAACTATGCGCCATGTTGCAACGCCCTGACAATACCTATGTCATTAATATAGCCATGCAAGTTTATGACCATAATATTCTTAGAGCGATTGAAAAAAAGCGTACTACCCACCCCAAGTTATACATAGCGATCTGTAACTATTTAACCGAAGACTTACTAGAGAAAGGAGATTACGGTCAGCTAGACATCCACTCAGTTTTACTAGATGATCTACCAAGCTATTGGGGGTATTTAGTTAACAACGCCAAAACCGAAGAGAAAAAAAAACTTTTCGACTTAACTTTGATTGAATACAAAGAATTTAGAAAGCTTAAAAAACTTGGCTATACCAATGAGGAAAACCATTTAATCGCTACTCTCGTCGCCCATATTATTTCTAGATACGACAAAGATGCTGCGGACTTCATATTACTCCTTGTAATCAAGCAACTAAAAGCTTCACGGCTATGCCTTGTACTTACTGGCGATAAAGCCCTTGAACTACTCATACTTGCGCCGACTTACTTCTCAAACATTTGCACCTTCTTGCCACCAAAAATGATTGTTTATATTACAGCAGCGGATAAACTTATTGCTGCATCTAATGAGGGTATTGACTTCAATAAAATTGAGCAAGGCTACAATCGAAATCCTTATTCTTTCTCCAATATCGTCTCTTATTTAATATCCGTTGAACGCACATCACAAATCATTTGCGCGCCTATTCGTACTCAGATGGGTACGCTAAACATCAAGCCTGGGGAGCGAGGTACGGTTGATATAAATACTGTTACAGCATTGTTATTTAATCCTCGATCATTTCAGTACATTAATTTTGACTACCGCATTGGGGATGGTAACTCTTTATTTACGGCGATGTTAAAATTATTTGCAAATGATATGGACAATAAAATTAAACTTATTCAATTAGTTGCCGACCAATTTACCTGTGTTAAGTCTGAAGTCGTGGTATCGGCTCATGCCAACTTAGTTGCAACTTATTTAATCGCAGCTAAAAACATTGGCAGTGACGAGCTTAATGATGCCGTTAGGAAACTAACTTATAACAAAGGCTGCCTGAAAGACATCCAAGAGCTCACTGACACTGAAATTCAATCCCTATTTTGCAGCGAGATGCTTCACCTTTATAGGAATGGATGCCTAGTATCGCATGTTAAATCAGTTTATGATGCGAAAGGATCTAACGTACAAGCTACCATCGATTATTTTGCTACTCCTATACGTTCTGAAAGTAAATATAAAAGGAATCATATACTCTTTGATGAAGAACCTAAATTTAAAAGAACCCATATAACCTTTGATGAAGATAGCCATCAAGGTCAGCAACCTATACCTGACCTAGGGTACGGATTTTAATTTTGGGATGGATTTCATTTTGCGACATCACCACAATACTGGGGCGGAAGCGCTCAACAATTGAGCGCACATAAGGGCGAATGGTTGGCGAAGTAAGCAATACTGGCAACTCGCCCTGAACGGCATGTTTTTCGAATTCACGGTTAACGTCATTGACGAACTGCTGCAATTTACTTGGCGGCATCGAAAGCTGTTTATCCGCATCTTTACTGACCAAACTTTCAGCAAAAGTCTGCTCCCAAACCTGTGATAGCACCACAAACGGGATGTAACCATTATCCGTTAAGTTAGCATAGCATAATTGCTTAGATAAGCGGCTACGCACATGCTCAATCACGTTTACCACATTAGTAGACTGCGTAGCCTTCTCAGATATTGCCTCAAGGATTGTCGGCAAATCTTTAATCGATACGCTCTCACTCAAAAGCCCTTGCAGAATGCGCTGCAGAGTTGTAACCGAAATCTGCGATGGAATAATTTCTGCCGCCAATTTTTTATGCTCATCCGAAAGCCCTTCTAGTAAATTCTGTGTTTCCTTATAACTAAGAAGATCGATGATATTCTCTTTGATAATCTCCGTGATATGGGTGGTAATCACCGTTGGTGGATCCACTACCGTGTATTCCTTAAATAACGCCTCTTCCTTGTATTGTTCATCAATCCACCGTGCAGGCAAATTGAAGGCCGGCTCCTTGGTATCATCGCCAATAATTGTCAACTCGCCACCCTTAGGGTCCATTATCAAGAGCCGTGTCGGGTCAACCACCCCTCGCCCACATTCGATATCCTTAATTTTAATCACATACTCTCTAGGCGAGGCCTGCATATTGTCTTGTATGCGCACAGCCGGCAATACGAACCCCAAATCCTTAGCTATTTGCTTACGCAGTGCTTTGATCTGATCGGTCAGTTTATGACCTTTTGAGTAATTAATTAACGGCAGTAATTCATAGCCAAGTTCAAGGCGGATACTATCGATAGTAAGGAACTCAATCATTGACTCATCCTTAGCAGCATCCTGCGCGCTCAAAGCCCCACCAACTGCTAATTTTCCACCCTTGAGTGGGTCTTGCTCTTCTGCCATCATCTCTTGGATCGCCTCCTTGTTTTGATGCACGTAATAACCAAGCGACCCCGTGAGGAAACCTGTAATTATGAACGGAATAGCTGGTATGCTTGGCATCAAAGCCATGGTGAACAACAGACCTGAGGTAACGCCAAGTGCTTGTGGATAGTTAGCAATTTGACTGAAAATTGCCTTTTCCGCTGAACCTTTCATGCCAGATTTAGTCACCAATAAACCGGCACTAGTTGAAACAATCAATGCAGGGATCTGGGCAACTAACCCCTCCCCGATGGTAAGCAAAGTATAAGTTTGCAGCGCCAAGTCAAATGACATTCCTTTTTGCACCACACCAATGATAATCCCTGCCACAAAGTTAATGAATGTAATTATGACACCGGCAATCGCATCACCACGTACGAATTTATTCGCACCATCCATGGCTCCGAAAAAAGTACTTTCGCTTTCCAAGTCCTTACGGCGGCGGCGCGCAGTATCTTCGTCGATCATTCCTGCTGACAAATCGGCATCAATTGCCATTTGTTTCCCTGGCATCGCATCCAAACTAAACCTAGCTGCCACCTCTGCGATCCGACCCGAACCTTTAGTAATTACAATGAAATTAATAATGGTAAGAATTGCAAACACGATCACCCCAATAACAACTGAGCCCTGCATTACAAACAGCCCAAATGCCTCTATTACATGCCCAGCAGCCGACGGGCCATTATGACCATCGGTCAAAATCAACCGCGTTGATGAAATATTGAGCGCTAGCCGCAAAACTGTCACCACCAGCAAAATGCTGGGAAAGGAATTAAAATCCAAAGCGCGATTTACAAATAACACCGTCATTAGAATAATAACTGAAAAAGTTATGGAGATACTCAGCAACATATCCATTAACCACGATGGTATGGGGAAAATAAGCACCGCAATGATACCAAGAATACCGCATGCGAACAAGATGTCCAAATGCTTGCCGGAAGCTTTAAGCCTTCCTAACCACGCAGCTCTATCCATCTTGATGTCGAAACTACCTATCCGCAAAACGCAATCCTCTCTGATCTTTTGTAATACTAGAAAATAAATAGCCAATGGGGAAGGATTATTTATACGCGCCGCTTCTAGCATAGCAACAGAGGAGCGGGTTGCTCTATGGAGACTACATACTATAGTCTTTACACATACTCCCCGACACGGATATTAAGAG
>JBIOER010000013.1:0-18123 GCA_044446225.1 Rickettsiales bacterium
AGCCACTACTACGCCACCCAACAACCATTTGGTAAAGACGGCGATTTCATCACTGCTCCTGAGATTAGCCAAATGTTTGGCGAAGTCATTGGCGCGTGGATCGTTTATACCTGGCAACAAAAAAAAGAACCCAAATTTAATCTGGTTGAAATCGGTGGTGGGCGCGGCACATTAATGCACGACATCCTGCGCTCAACCCAAGTGTTCAAATCATTTCACCAGGCGCTAGACAAGGTCTATATGGTAGAAACCAGCCCTACCCTGGCAAAATTACAACAAGCTAAGCTTCAGGATTTTCAACCAATAATCATAGCGGATGTTGAGCAGCTCAGCGGGACTAACAACATAGTATTATGCAATGAGTTTTTTGATGCCCTACCCATCAAGCAATTCCATAGCAAAACCAATCAAGAACGCAAAATCATCAATGACCACGGCTTAAAATTTAATTTTGCTGAGGATGATATAATTGAAACTTCACCTGCAACACTCGCTTATGCTAGTAAAATTGCTGATAAAATTAAGTCAGGCTTTGGGTTAATCATTGATTATGGTTATGTCCAGTCACCGCAAAAATCAACGCTGCAAGCAGTGAAAAATCATCAGTTTCACGACCCACTCAAGGACGTTGGCCAGGCTGACATTACCGCACTGGTTGACTTTAGTGCATTGAGCGAAGTCTTTACTAGCAGAGGGTTTACCACGCAAATTACAACCCAGCGCGAGTTCCTCATAGCTAACGGAATATTGGAGCGTGCCGATCGACTTTTAAAATCTTTAGTCCCACCGCAAAGGATTGAGCAAGATCTAGACCGCCTGATTGGCAAATCACAAATGGGCGAATTGTTCAAGGTATTGGAAATTAATATATGGTGAGCGGAACCAACAAAACATATTCCACCACCGCGCAAGCTGGTAATCATTTTGGGGAATAACAGGAAAAGAAAAATGTGACTTTAGAGCCTCCTTCTACAGTCCATTATGCTATGAACTCCTACATACCAAGTTAATTTTGCTGACAAAATTAATGCAATATGCTAAATCTAGATTTATGAACCAAGAAACAGCAAAGACTAATCTATATTTACGCTCTCACGCGGTCGTTTTTGTGGTGGGCTGCTAGCCCATATTCATTATCTACCTCAAAAAAAAATCATAAAAATTATTAAATAGAAATTAGGTTAGTTATGTCACAATTTAAAAACACTCTTATCGCCGGACTGGCAATGTTTGCAATGTTCTTTGGATCGGGAAACTTAGTATTTCCAATCGCACTTGGGGTTGAAACACAAGCAGGTTACACAACTGCAGCTATCGGCCTACTCTTGACCGGTATATTTGTACCGTTTCTAGGGCTATTTAGCATGATCCTTTACCAAGGTGACCGCAACGCCTATTTTAGCGAGCTTGGCAAATGGGCACCTTTTGCTTGTAGCCTTTTGATGCTTAGTCTACTTGGACCGTTTGGAGTTGTTCCACGCTGCGCAATTGTTGCATATGGCGGAGTAAATTTACTGTGGGCTGATTTACCATACCATGTTTTTGGCCTATTTTTTTTCACCTTAGTTGCGCTGATTGTTTGGCAAAAAAACAAATTTGTACCTCTTATTGGCAAATGGCTAGCACCATTTAAAATCGTAGGTATTGCCCTCTTAATTCTAGTTGCACTATGGCAAGCTCCTCAGTTGGAAGGAACCGCGCTATCGGCAAATAATTTTTATGCTGGCTTCCTAAAGGGCTACCTTATTATGGATTTGCCCGCAGCATTCTTCTTTTGCGTTACCATCGTTGACTATCTCAAACAATCGTGCCCGAACAAATCAGCAATTATGAAAACCAGTATTATCGCAAGCTTTATTGGCGGAGGTTTGATTGCTATCTTCTATATTGGTTTTGTAGTATTAGGAGCGCACTACTCAGCTGAGCTAAAAGATGCTCAGCCAGAGCAATACCTCCCCATGATCACTAACCTAACTTTAGGAAAATATGCAACCCTGATTCTGGCGGTAACCATGTTCCTAGCCTGCTTGACCACCGCCGCAAGCTTGAGTCGGCTGTTTGCAGATTTTCTCCAAAAAGATCTAAGTAAAAACAAACTTTCCTGGCCAGTTGCAATAGTTATAACGCTTGTTTTGAGCTATTCCCTTTCTCTAATCGGCTTTGCGGCAATTTCAACTATACTTGGTGAAATTTTACGTTATGTATATCCAGCATTAATCGTGCTAACGATAGCCCTAATTCTCAAACATTATTTGGGTTTTGCTTATATTCGGCTATCATTTTGGATAGCAATACTAGTGACGATCGGGCTACAGCTTATATAGCGCATGCTCCTCTATACATTATCGCAAAAACGCATAATATTAGTTGAATATAAAGGGTTTTATGCTATAATCAACAGCAATCAATATATAAATGGAAAATGTATGCGAAATGCAAGAAATACCGTATACGAGTTATTCAAAGCGACAATAACAGAGCCTCCCTCCGAAGAGGTGAGCACTCAGCCTGGTGGGGAGTTTACAGCAATACGCACCGCATTTCAGTCAGAAGGTGCTGATAAAGATATCAATACTTTTAAATCCAATAGTGGCCCAGATATATTTTCGTTTATTGATGAAGATGGTAGTAACCTATTACACTTGGCCACCAATCTAGACTATTACGCACCATTTTATACCATGTTAACGCACGGTACAATCTATGGAAAAGATACCTATAATGTACCATCAAATGTAGAAAAAGCATTAAGCGCAAAAAACTCTGCTGGAGAAACACCGGTGGATATTATTTACAAAAAAACTGATCCAATAGAATTTCTGGAAGGCTTCAGGACAATTACCATCGCTGAAATACAATGTACTTTCCACCAATATATAGTTTTGCCCATATTACACAAAGCAATTGCAGAAAATAAAATTAATATCATAGATGCCATCCTAAGCTTTGATCGTGCATACGAATGCTTGCACTATACTGATGAGAATGGCGTTACACCTTTTAAAAGAGCTGTTGATTCAAAGAATATCGATATATTTAATGCAGTTAATGCATTTTCTCATCACAATTTACGACAAGAAATGAGAGAGCAATACCTTTATATAGCTGAGAAAGGGACTGTTGAAATGCTTAAGGTTCTTTTGAACTCTGAGGTAGGGCAACAACTTATAGCTGGAATGTGTACGAAAGGCACTAACTCTCAATCCCTTCTATTTATAGTTGCGGGTGGGCAAGATAAGATAGACGCACTAATGGCCTGCACCCCCGACAATCAAAAGAATAAAATAGCAGAGCGCATAACCGGTATTCAAAGCCCGCCTAAAAGCACTGAAATAACCCCACCAACCACCAATCCTATGACAGGTCTACTACCAGAGGTTTCAACTCCAAGTAGTCAGAGTGGAGTGCTAAGTAGCAGTTCTTCTGTTGCTTTCCAACCGCAAGAAAAGAATAACATTGCTTGCAAGGTGTTTACCATTGCCTTAACCGGTGCGGCAGTTCTTTTATTTTTGAGCACGCTCCTTACTCAAGAAAAGTATGGAAGAGACCTTTAATTACAGTTCAGGACTAGCAGACTTATTTATAAACAAAAAAGGTGGTGAATTACAAATACTTCAGCTAGAGTCCTTGGATATGACTAAATTACTCGCAAAAATACTAATCTTATTATTCGCAACTACCGCACAGGCTAATGCGGCAAGCCTAAACTCCATCTCCACCAAAGAATTACATTCGATTGTCACCGATAATACCGATCTGAAGTTAGTATTTTTCTTCACCTCATGGTGTGGCGTTTGCAAGAGCAGCCTTAAAGATTTATTCGTCTTAAAAGCTAAGTACGACGCTAACCCCAGAGTTAAAATTATAGCCGTCTCAATCGATGATAACTACTACCTCATTCACTCTTTTGTTAAAAGCCTCCCCGCTTCAATTGACTATAAGGTTTATCATTTAGATCCTTATAACTCCACTGCAGTTGCGAACATGTTTAGAACACTCAATATCAGGTACACCGGTAGCATCCCCCATGTTGGTTTGTTTGGCAAAAATGGTAAAGTTCTGGCTGATGGTAATTACAAAGTCTCAGGTTTTTCTGAAGGTATAGATAAGTTTTTAGCATTAGAATGAAGCAGATACATTTCGATTTAGGTTTTGCCAGTGAATACAATGAGTCAGACTTTATCCTAAGTCTTTGCAACCTCGACGCATTTAACTCTATCATCAAGAATGCCAACTGGGTTAACAACCGCTTTCTACTTATTGGCGAGGAAGGTTGCGGCAAGACTCATCTAGCAAACATTTGGAAAACGCGAACTAATGCAGTTGAGCTATGTGAGGGCGATGTATTTTCAAGGGCTTCGGCATTCCTAATTGAAAACATCGAACGCATTAAAAATGAAGAATATTTATTTCACCTACTTAATCACTGCCAAAATAACTCCCTCCCCTTATTGATGACCGCTGAAAAATATCCCGCATTTACCTTGCGCGATCTTAATTCTCGTATCAAAGCCACTTTAAGCGCAATTATTAAAAGCCCGGATGAGGAATTTATTCGGGTATTGCTGCATAAATTTTTCGCTGAGCAGCAGCTATTGGTAAGCGAAGAGGTGCTCGATTATTTGATTGCAAGAGTAGAACGCAACTTTACCTACCTTAAAAACCTTACCACTACTATTGACAAGCTATCCCTTGAGGAAAAACGCAATATCACCATACCGTTTGTTAAGGAAGTCCTTGCCAGAGTTTGATACGGCTAGGCAGCAGCAGTAATTGGCCCTTTAGAGCTACCTTTGATAAACTGATCCATATAAGGATTGCCAGAATTATTCATATCTTTACCCATACCCTGCCAAATGAATTTACCCTGGTGGATCATAGCTATTTGGTCGGCAATAGTCGACGCACAGTGCATATCATGAGTAATAGTAATCGTCGTCGCCCCCAAATCCTTCGAACGAGCAGCAATAAGCTCACTGATTACTCCGGACATGATTGGATCAAGCCCTGCAGTTGGCTCATCAAAGAAAATAATATCTGGATCATCAGCAATTGCCCGCGCAAGCGCGACGCGCTTTTGCATTCCACCAGATAACTCAACTGGGAATAAGTCCGCCACTTCTGCTTTAAGCCCAACCAATGCTAATTTAGCAACCGCTAAGTCATAAGCATCTTTCTTGGGCATTTTTTTATTCTTAAGTAGGCTAAACGAAACGTTTGCCCATACTGGTAAACTATCAAATAATGCCCCACCTTGAAATAGCACCCCAAAGCGACTCACAAATGTCGAACGCTGCGACATACTAAGGAATGTAATATCTTGTCCCTCAACGCTAATTTGGCTACCGCTATCAGGCAGAATCAAACCAATAATGGTCTTGATCAAAACGCTTTTACCAGTTCCTGAACCTCCAACGATAACAAATGACTCACCTTGTTTAACATCAAAATCAATCCCGCGCAGAACTTGATTGGATCCGAAGGTTTTGGTTAAGTTTTTTACTGATATTTTATTTTTCATAACTACTTCGCAAATAGCAATCCTGTAATAATATAGTTAGTTAACAGTATTAAAATCGAAGCACTCACTACTGCATTAGTTGTTGCAATCCCCACGCCTTGCGCCCCTTTCTTAGAATTATAACCGTGATAACAACCCATAACCGTCACGATAAAACCAAACGCACAGGCTTTAATCAACCCCGAGCGCACGTCCTGATACTCTAAATACTCAAACGTACTTTTAAGGTAAGAATACGCTGTAAAATTTAATTTATAAATTGAAACCATATAGCCACCCATCACCCCAATAATATCTGCAACTACTACCAGTAATGGCATCATGATCATCCCCGCTAAAACACGCGGTAGAACTAGGTATTGAAAGGGGTTAGTGTTTAGTGTGTAAAGCGCATCGATTTGTTCGGTAACTTTCATTGTGCCAATCTCAGCAGCAATTGCCGCCCCTACCCTGCCTGCAAGCATTAATCCTGCCAGCACGGGTCCCAACTCCCGAGTAATTGATAATACGACCACAGATGCTATGGAGCTTTCCGCATTAAAGCGTGAAAACCCCGTGTAGCTTTGCAGTGCAAGCACTGCACCAGTGAAAATCGCGGTTAGGCCGACCACTGGTAATGAGTAAAACCCAATTTCAAGAAATTGCGTGAAAATTTGCCGCCAATAAATTTTGAACGAAGCTGCGGCGCGAGCAATTTGCCCAACAAAAATACCAAGCCGTCCGACAACTTGCAAAAAATCTAAGGTCGTCCTACCAATTATTGCTACTGGATTCATCTGAATATATTCTCTCAAATCGGTTTCCTAATCTTGTAAATACTTCGTAGCCTATGGTTCTCGCCCTTGCTGCTACTTCATCCACTGTAATGTTATCTCCAATTAATTCAAGAAATTTCATCTCTGCCAAATCATTTTCTGGCACTTGGGTAACATCAACCATAATCATATCCATTGTTACCGTGCCGACAATCGGCAGCCTGATGCCCTTATAATAAGCAAACGAGTTGTTGGTTAGATAACGCATATAGCCATCGGCATAACCGCACAGCACAGTTGCGATCACATCACCCTTACGCGCAGTATGTTGGCAGTGATAACTAATATTCATATCTTTTTTAACATGGCGCACTTGCACCACGCGCCCCTTAAGCTCCACCACTTGTTTGAACTCGTTAGCCCAAGATGGTATTGGGTTAATACCGTAAATTGCACAGCCCGGCCGAACCATATCAAAATGATATTTCTGACCCAGCATAACCCCTGCGGAGTTTGCTAAAGTCATTTTGGTATTGGGAAAATTCTGCGCACGTTTATTAAATAAATTTAATTGCTTAAGACTAAGTGGATGCAGCGCATCATCTGCGCAAGCAAGGTGACTCATGATGTACTCCACTTTAATATGTGAAAACAAGTCGGGATTTTCTATCAGCCTTTTCATTTGAAAACGGTCAAGCCCAAGCCTACCCATACCGGTATCAAGTTGGATTATCCCTTTAAGTTTCTTGCCGATTTTTTTAGCTTTCTCATTGAGTAATTTTATTTGATAAAAATCATTCAGCACTGGTACAAACCCACCATGCACCAACTCGGTTAGTTCTTCCTTCTGAAAGCCATTGAATAATCTTATTGAAGCATCAGGCGCAACTTTCCTTAACTCCAAACCTTCATCCAAATATGCGACGCAAAACTCCTGACATTTGGCATCAACCAGGGCTTGGGCAACCTTATTCATACCTAGTCCATAGGCGTTTGCCTTGACAACGACTGAACACTTTGTTTGTGGCTCAAGTTTGCTTTTGATGTGCAAATAATTATCGCGAATGCGATCTAGCTTGATTTCTAGAACGGAATTAGGATTAGTTCTCACGGGGCTATAAATTTTCTCTCCCTAGTATTAAAAAAACTTTGCATTAATGCAATTTTTTTCTTTACATGTTACAACATATTTTGCTAAACTCTCCAATCAGAGCGTCCCTCCCTCCCCCCTTTATATGTATTCCTGGGACGCTTCTTTTTTATCTAGCTATGGCAGAAATCATTAAAGCACATACGCCAAACTCTTCTGTAAGAACCGAAAACGTTAGGTTTCTCGTTCTTCATCACACCGAACTTCCTGATATTAAAAGCGTGTATAACATCTTTGAAAACACCACTCCCCCGGTCAGCTCACATTACCTAGTTGGACGTGACGGGTCGCTCCACCAATTCGTCGCTGACGATGTCTGCGCTCATCATGCTGGAATTAGCTATTGGGATGGCGTTACAAATCTTAACCAGACCTCAATTGGTATTGAGCTAGATAACGATGGTAATGAGCCATTCACTCCTGATCTTATGCAAACTACAATTGAATTATGTAACCTACTCATGGCAACTCATGCGATTAAACCCCAAGATGTTGTTGCGCATAGTGATATTGCCTATTGGCGCAAAGTTGATCCCAGCGTTTATTTAGATTGGGCGGCACTTGCAGAGTATGGTATTGGCCTGGTGAGTACCGCACAAACTAACGATGAAATTCTTTTTACTCACCAGCACATTCATAGCGATATAATTATTACCAAGCATAAACTTGGTATGCTCGGTTATAAAATTTCAGATATTGATAACAATGAGTTTTGCGACAAAACGCTCGCTCTTTTCCAAGCATTTAAACGTAGGTTTGTGAAGGAGTCCTACCCACATAACAATTGGGATGCCACCTGTAGCGCACGACTTGAAGATTTATTGAGGATTTATGGCAAAAAATAAAACCCATTTTGGATTTAAGGATGTCAGCACAGACGAAAAGGAACCGCTGGTACAAAGCGTTTTTTCTACCGTTGCCGCCAAATATGACATCATGAATGACTTCATGAGTTTTGGCCTGCACCGCGCATGGAAAGCCGAACTTGCCAAAGAATTAAATCCCGCTGAACATGAAGTGTTGCTTGATGTGGCCGGTGGAACGGGCGATATTGGTAACTTGTATTTAGCAAAAGGTGGCAAATCAGTTATCATTTCCGACCTCAATAAGGAAATGCTTGAGCAGGGCAAATTGAAGCATCGTGATCCACGGATTTCATGGGTGCAGGCCAATGGTGAAAAGCTTCCCTTTAATGATGAGAGTTTTGATTATTACACGATATCTTTTGGGATTCGCAACGTTACTAACATCGACCGGGTTCTCGCAGAGGCCTTCCGCGTCTTAAAAAAAGGCGGGAAGTTTATTTGCCTGGAATTTTCAGATGTAGAAAACAAATTTATCAAAGCTTTCTATGATTTTTATTCGTTTAAAATCATCCCACGAGTTGGCCAGCTAGTTGCTAATTCACCCGACTCTTACCAATATTTAGTCGAAAGCATTCGCAAATTTCCCCGCGCGACAATTTTTCGCAATATGATTGAAGATGCTGGCTTTTGCCAGGTTGAGTATCGCAAACTCAGCTTTGGCGTGGTTGCCATCCACATTGGATATAAGCAGTAATTAGTTTTATTTATGTTGATCAAAGAATTGAGTAATTGGCGCAATCTTTATCGCATCAGTCCACCCTAATTCCTTAAGCTGCAATTGTTTAGTGGTGAAGAGCTCAATCTTATGTTCCAAATATTCTTTCAAATTAGTAATAAAGACTGGGCGTGAATCTTTATGTGCAGCTAAATACACAAATGCGTCTTGCGTTCTTAAGAAAGTTACCAATGCTAAATTCTGTACATTCGAATTTTGTGGGTCGTGAGCTCTGACGGTTATTTCAGCGTCGTTATTTAAACCAAAGAGCTCTTTTCTAAATAAATGAGGCCTCACTAAGTGAGAGGCCGCTTGTACGAGACTTCTGAACGATTCTTGCCTATCAATTACGATGTATGGCCGATCGTTGTTAGCCGGTATTGTTGTGAAGTAAGTACTTCGACGTGCTGTTGAGCCAATTATTGGCAATGAACCATTATATATAACTTTAATTGCATCTAGTAGCGCCCTTATATTAACTGCTGCAGCAGGCAATACTGGCAGCGGTATAGGTGCCACAGCAGGAGCTTGCGGTTGCGGCGCAACCTGAACTGCTTCAGGCCAACCAGCCCAATTATGAATATTGTTATATGGATTGGTAGTGAATATAGGGAGTAAATTTTCAAGGAAAATTTCAAACTGTTTTTTGAAGATAGCGCTGTGCTGTGGGTTATCAGCTAAATAGCGAAATGCCTGAGTATTTCGCATTTGATTTGCCTTACATGCCAACTGTTTAGGTAACATAATTCCATCAATTAAGTGCCTTGCTATCCATACTAAATCCATTAATCCTCTTTGATTAATAAAGGAGAAATTAACACTAATAACACGAGTTACCTCGGTGAACACAGTTCTACCATTACGAAGGCTTGGATGAGAGCCGATACACGTCATTGGCATGGATTCTAACATACCCTTTATATACTCATCTAGAGCTACACCAGGCAATCCAAGCCCATTAGCTAAATTAAGCGGAATAACTCCACTATCACTACTTACTGTCGATGTACTGGCGGGTGATCTAGTTCCCGGTGAGGTTGGAGCTGGAGAATTTGCACCTGAACCGCTTGGAGAGTCCACCTGATATCTTTTATTATTATTATTGTTGTTATTATTGCTATTATTATTGCTATTTGAATCATCAATTGCGTGTCTTTTCATCTTTCACCAAAATCTTTTAATACATTTTACAGCAATTTCTGGGGAATCACTACGAAAGTTATATTAAATAAATGTTAAAATTACCCACAAAAGCGAAAAAGCTTAATTTTTATTTACAAAACCCGACAATCCATTGAGTATAATAACCTTTCTCCAAGCCACTTTCTACAACTAACCATTTATTAACGTACATGACAAAACTTGAGGATTTACCTTCTTGGCTACTCGCAAATAGTTTTTTAGCTCATCTAGCAGGCGCGGTTAAGCCTTGCAACCCGCATAAAACCTGGATATCCGCCTCCGCAGGTAAACAAAAATTCCCCATTCTATCTATGGTAGCTCCCCTGCATCTAGCAGGGCTCCATAGCGCGGCTTACATCAAAGATGGATCCCCGCCGCCGCGAGGACGACAAACTCAAAAAATGTCATTCCCACGCAGGTGGGAATCCATGGCTACAATGCACATGAAAGGTGGATCTCCGCCTCCGCGGAGATGACAAAACTTGAAAACTTATGTTCAGTTCCCCTGCATCGGCAGGGGTCCATGGTGCGGCTTACATCAAAGATGGATCCCCGCCGCCGCAGGTAAACAAAAATTTCCCTGTGTAACTACGGTAGTTCCCCTGCATCTAGCAGGGGTCCATAGTGCGGCTCCAAAGGTGGACCCCCGTGTTCACGAGGGTGACATTTCCCTGGTTGAAAACAGGAGTAAAGAACACTGCTGTCATGTACGTTAAAGTAATATTAAGAGTGCTAAAATTTATTATTGGAGGGAGTATCCCACCACGCAAGCCAGGGAATCACTAGTGGTAACGTAGTTGCCGCCACTGACGCAATTGGAGACCGATTCCCCATTTACTGACCTAACTATGCCGGTTGCGCTATTGCCATCGTCGAGTTTGGTGTCGATGGTAAATGCATCTACTCCGCGCATTACACCACCCACCATACTATCGTCGAAGTTTTGAGTAACTTTGCCGATATAGGTCGCATTAACATAAGAATCAAAAGGGGAAACAATTGTATTATCAATACTAATTGCCCCTTGAACCCCTATGGGAATGTACTGATTGATTATCATGTAGCCGCCGCCTTGCATGGCGCTTGCGGGAACATTGTAACCTGGAACTAATCTTGAAGTGGGTGTACCGGTGCCGCCGGCAACTACAATGGCTAAATTGGTATTTAGTAACCCTGCAAGTTCTAGATGCTTCATGGCAGGTTTAACTTCGTCGGTATCATCAACCGCTCTTTCAATTGCGGCATTGCCATTGCCATTACAGAGGTCGTCGGTTGCTGCGCATAATGCCGAGGGAAACAGTTTGGTGGCGTAGGTGATGTCGCCGGGTAAGCCTTTATAAGTTAGCAAAAAAGTATCATAGGAAGATTTGTAATTCTGCAAGTCAGTAATTACAGATCTTAAGTAAGATTGTCTGACTAAAAGTGAGCTGGTAAATAGTCCAGCAATAATTAAAGCAATTACTATGATTACAATTGAGAGTTCAATTAAAGTGTATCCGGCTTGTTTCTCGAGTTTCATAATTAATCCATTTTAATTCCAACTAGGCACATCGGCACAGTTGCGGAAGATATATTATACTGCGTGCCCGCTGCACAGCCTGTCACATTTTCACCGTTTAGTGCCCTAAATTTTCCCGTTGTCGCGCCTGAAAAAACGCCACTAACGATGGCGCCATCATCGATTTTTCTATCAATTGCGTAGGCAATTGGCGTGCTAAGCGAGGCGCCTAATAATGTCTCGCCACTGTTTATAGAAGCTGCGCCTAAATATAGCACATTATAGGATGCACCAAGCTCGGGGTTATCGGTAAAGATATCGCTCATGGTTCCCGCGAAATTGATGTTAACTACGCCAGTTACTGGTGTGCCGTTCAGCGCATAGCTCAAAAACATGTAACCGTTTACTGCAGAAATAGTGCTGGCTGGGGCGGATTGTCCGGGGATCATATTCGTCTGGGAAGCTACGGTAGCAATATTGTTTTTGATCATACCAGCGACCGTTAAGTCGCGTAGCGCAAGGCGTGTTTCATCCAAACCATTGTTTTGTGAAACAATTAAGCCATCGCCGTTCCCATAAGGAGTTTGGCTGGGGTCAGTAGTTATTTGAGAAGCGCTTGTCGCAAAGGCAGAATAGCTTTGAATATCACCTGGAGGAGCGCCATAACTAAACACGAAATTGTTATATGCCTGAGTAAGTGCAGTAAATTCGCTAATGTAGGTTCTAATTTGCGCCTGTTCCACCAGGGATTTTCCCGAAACAATAGCTGCTGCCAAGAAGCCAATAATTACCAGAACTATACCTAATTCTACCAGTGAAAAACCATTCCGACGCACAATAAAACCCTTATATTATAACCTGATACTATAGAAAGGTTGTGAGCAGGTCAACATTAGGAGATTAATTGAGGCGTATGCCAAGTAAACAGCCAAAAATTGGCGATGTCCCCTGGTAGTAGCCGCTGCTAACGCAGGAATTTTGATTGTTGGCATTAATCGTTCTAATCTCGCCGGTGCTTGCGCCAATTAGCCCTGCGTCAGTGGAGGAGCCATCGTCCATTTTTTTATCAATGTTATACGCATCATAGGGGCTGAGTGCACCATTAATTAGGATATCAGCCCCAGCTGTGGATGGCGCGCCCAGATAGGCGGCATTATCGATGATGTTAAAAATTGGTGTCATTGCCCCTGCGTCATCTAAAGTGCCGGTGATATTCGCATTGACCATCATATAGCCAGCATTATCAATTCTACTTTTAGGCGCAGATACTCCAAAAATTAATGGAGTTGAGGTGTTGATCGTTACCGCGGCAATATATTCTGAAAGTAACCCGGCCAGTGATAAATGTTTCATTGCAGCACGCACTTCGTCACTACTATCTTTGGCAGATAAAATTAGTCCATTGCCATCACCGTTACAAGCTCCAGAGGTGATTTCGCAATCGCCTACATTGAAGTAAGAAGTTGCGTTGCTGATATCACCAGGGGGTTGGCCGTATGCGGCAATAAACGAGTTGTAGGAATTCTTGAAGCCTGCGAGGTCAGCGCCTGCTGACCTTAGCTCGGCTTGTTTGATTAAACCACCACCAGCAGCAATCCCTGCCAAGACTAACGCAATTAGCGTTAGTACAATTGCCATTTCCATTAGGGCAAATGCCCGATTTTTCTGAGCGGTAAGTTCTTTATTCATACCTTTATCTTCATATGCCTAGGTAAAAAGGTAAAGGGAATTATGGCTAATTCCCTAGTGAGCTTGCGATGATGATCGAAGAAGTTTGCACAAAGCTTATCCCCACGAACCATTTCAGCAGCTCAGTACGGGTTTGCTCCAGGCGCGACTCAATCAACGCCTTTAGCTCCCTGAGCTTCACATCAAGCAAATCATTGGGATGGCAATTTTGGTTGGCGGACACAATCTCCTTAGCAATTGCTGCAGCCTGCTTTTCAATGATAGTGGCGTTAGTTAAGCGCTTAATGATTTTATAAGTGTCGAGTCGTACAATCATAATTTCCTCCTAATGTTTGGTTACAACATAGACTTTGATGGTGAAGCTTGCGCACCATATGTCGTTATCGATTTGGTAGATTTCACCGTGTTCAAAAATTTGCTGGCTGATGTGGTAATCGCTAACTAAATTGTGCGCGGAGAAAATCAACTCTTGCAAGTTTTCTAAAATTTCCAAGCACTCAATATTGCTACTGGCATTAGAGTAAATCTCAAAGCTGATGCGTAGTACTTTACTTTCAGGGGTTAGCACCCACGAGTCGGTAGCAATGCGGCTAAGCTTAATTAATGGAAAAGTAGCGCTTTCAGGAAGGTGGTTATAGAGTGGTACTTTTAGATTACCTGAGATTAAATTATAATAGTGTTTTTGGACTGCTTTAATTAACAACATTTTCCCCTCCTGATCGTGTCGATTTGTAAATATTTTGATTCAAGTATGGAATGCAGGCGATCGATTTCCAAAATCGTATCACCCATAACAATGCGCATATTGGCATCTAAATCATCACGTAGGCGAATGATTAGCGAATGGGTAATCGTGTGTCCCTTAATCCCCTGTAAAATGTTTTTAGTTAAGCTAAGTGGAATAATTTTTGCCCAGACTGCTTCATAATCATGCCATAGAGTGATTAACCCACCGAATCCATCGGCAACACTAGTTGATTGCTGGATTTTTACTAAGTGGTTGAGCTCGGCTAGTTTAATATTTTTCATACCCGTACCCCCTTAAATTGTTCAAATATTTTGGTGTTTTGATCACGGTAGTTGCCACGATTTTCATATAAGTAGGCGATGTGGTTAAGCAAAGCGGCTTTAATATCTTCAGGAATGGTTGTTTCATTTTTGCCGAACCCTGCTTTAAGATGGATTTTTACAATGTAGCTACAGGGGAATACCAAGAAAGAAAGTTCATTGGCTTCTAAATGGTAATGGTGGCCGTTAAATTTTATAAAGCGACCTTTAACATCTTGTAGCGTAATGTTAATGATTTCCTGAATCGGTTTTATTGGTAGGCTCAGATTTAACGTTGAAAATTGGCGGTAGCCAATTTGCCATTCTTGATTAATTAGCGCAATACCGGTGTATAGCTCGAAGGTATTGGTAGTGCTTTTGATTAACCCAACGATTAACGCATCTTCAAGTTTATGGGAAATTTTTAGGTATAGCTTGGCGCTTTCTAAGCTAATAGGAAGATTTAGCGGCTCGCCTGTTCTGTGTTTGGAATTTAATATCGTCATGATTTACCTATAAAAAAAGCCGCACTGTTTTTTACAATGCGGCGTAATAATTAAGCAGAGAGTTTGAGAAGTTTGATTGCATCAAAATTGATGACATCCCCACCCACTCGTTTAGTGGTATAGAACTTAACAAAAGGTTTTTCTGTGAAGGGATCGCGCAGGATTCTTACCCCTTGACGGTCAACGATTTGGTAAGCGGCCTTGAAATCCCCAAAGGCAATTGCTAGGGCTCCTGAGCTAACTAGCGGCATGTCTGGGCATACCACGACTTCTGCACCTAACAAAGTATCGGGCGTTCCAACAGTTAAGCCAGGCTGCCATAGATACTTGCCGTTGGAGGTGTCCTTAAGCATCCTTACTGCTTGAACCGCACTTCTACTCATTAAGAATTTACCTTTGACGGCGTAATTTTCCCTGAGTGAGTAGAAGAGATTAAAGATTCCTTCGGCTGTAACGCTGCCGTTTTCACCGGAGGGGATTTGTTCAATCTCGATGTCGCTATAAGATAGAATACCCTTTGGTTTACCTACGCCATTGCCAGAAACAAAAGCTGCATTTTCTTTTTGCGAGAACACATCAACAATTTTTTCGGACAACCAACCTTCGATATCAATTGACGCGTCGTCCATTAATTTTTGCGTTGCTTTGGGCTGCGCATAAAGTTCATGAACTTGAATCACTTTTTTAGCAAGGGTGGGTGAAGTTGTTTCCTCCCGCACTTCGGTTTCCAGTGTCCATCCTGCAAATGCGGCATCTTTATCCTCAATGATTTCCAAAGCATCAGAGGAAATTTCCGTGACGCTGGCAATTTGCCTCAGGGGTGAAAATTCACCGACGCGCTTGCCGATACGTTCAGACATTACCGAAGTTACCAAAAAACCACCATCAGCGTCGTTTGCAACGGACAAGGCTTTTTTCTCGATGCTGGTAAGGTTAGTATCAATCCCTTTGCGCAAGTAGGCACAAAAAGCTTTTTTATGTTCGAGGTCTTCACCTTGCGCGGAGTTTTTGGTATCACTCATTGGGCGTTGTGCTGCGGCTTTAATTTCCTCCAGCTCACCAGCGAGCTTTTGGATGGCCGCTACAGTCGTGCCTTTTTGCTGGATTTCCAACCCTCTTTGGTCGAGATATTTTTGGAAGATCTCCACATCAATTGCCTGCGTATTCTTCATATGTTACCTATGATTAGATGTTAAAAAAAACGCCGAAAACTCTAAAGTTTTGGCGTTTCTATTCGCGGGTAATTACCCTTGAATTCTTTGTGATTTTGTTGTAAAAATGTTACCCACAACCCTTTTTAGGTTGTAGGTATTGGGGCGATTAGCTCAGTTGGTTAGAGCGCTACGTTGACATCGTAGAGGTCGGTAGTTCGAGTCTACTATCGCCCACCATATATTTTGCGGGTTTTAAACTTTGAGTGCATTATTTTATACTACCCGCGGATATTCTAATAAGATAAAGCAGTGTTAGTCTTGGGTTAAGAGATTTGTTTCTTAGTTTGATAGGGGCTGAATTTGCGGCTCTGAAAGATATAGTAGTAGCTTGGTTTATACTATCTGTAAGGGAACGGCGGTCTTTCTCAATCCAGCTTATAAATCAGCCGTGGTGGAAATTTGTTGAATCCTCCTCAACTTAGAGGATGAATTTTCCAGACGTTTGGGCGCAGTTCTCCTGCCTTCAGAATCGACTAAGGTAGGCACAGCGTATACCTTATGTAAATTTCAATATAAATACTACAGTCCTCTTTTTTTCCACCATTCATCGGTGCGAAACTCTAGAGGAACACGATCCCTGTCTTCATCAGGAGGATCTTCGATTCCATACTCTTCTTTCAGAACTTCAAACCATTTCTTAGCTAAACTACTAGGCAATTTACTACCGCACCAAGGACAGTAATGTATTTCACAAGCCATATCAGAAGCTGCGTCACTATCATAATAAATAAAACCTATCGTGTATTCACGCCAGCATTGATCATAGGTTACATTATGATTTTTTTCTTTTTCATCTCGCTTAAGTTCTAGAGACTGTAGCTCCATCTTTTTACAACAAAATGTCATTTTATTATCCTACTTTATTATGCGTTTTAGTATTTGATTAATAATTCCTGTTCCAGGCTTATAACTCTTTTTGGTAACTGGGTCAAGTGAACCAAGATTTTTACCATTACCATCATAAACTTCTATATCTTTATGAAAAGTATCAAATCTATAAAATCGCTTATCGCTTCCTTTTAGCCCGTTAGTATGATAACCATCTTTAAAATTCTTCAACTCCTTCCAAACAGGATTCTCTGCTCGCTCACATTCGTATCTACCTGAACTATCTTGTTTCTTAAATTTTTCATATTTTTTTAGATTATCATCATTTGGTTCAAAGTTATCTGGCTTAAGATTTGGAGAACCATATCGCCCACCAACTTCTTTCCTTATTTTATCCTTGTTTCGTTACTGCAGCACACTCAGCATACCACTATAATGGGCACTAAAGCCCTCTTTTCTTCCACCATTCATCAGTTTTAAATTCTTTCGGAATTTTTTCAGCATCGTCAAAAATTGGGTCAGTGAGACCATATTCTACTTTCAGAATCTCAAACCACTTATCAGCCAAACTGGTTGGTAATTTAGTACCACACCAAGGGCAATAAAATAACAACTGACACGTTGCATTTTTGGCATTTGCTAATCTTAACACATATCGCCTTAGCTCTAAATCATAACTGATCTCTCTGTTCTCGGAAACATAATACTCCATATTGTTGCAACAGTGTTCCATATTATTTACCTCTTATTGCAATTCCTCTAAGATCCTTCCAATCTATAAGCTCCCCTATAGGACCATTATTCTTTTCTGTAATAAAGTTACCAAATTTATCAGCATCTCTATAATACTTTAAACCGTCTGCAGTTTCTTCAAATACTTTCCATCTTGATCCGCCATGTCCCGCTCTATCCTTGCTCCGCCACAATCTTCTACCATTTTCGCTAACTGCCTCAGGATCCCTAACTATCTTACCAAACCTTTCTCATCAAGCTAATAAAGAGGTTAATATTAAACTAGCTTGTAATTGCCGTAAGACTCAAAAAACAACCCTAATCCTTTGAATTTGTGCTTTTGTAATTCTCTTGCAAAATCGTCGCTGATTAACACAATATTTATTTCTGTAACTGAATCCTTGCAAATTACTTCTCGAT
>JBIOER010000014.1:0-16612 GCA_044446225.1 Rickettsiales bacterium
GATCCAGATGATGCACCGCCACCGCCACCGCCACCACCGCTAGTAAGTTCGGCTGATCCTAAGAAAGCAGGAGGAGTTGATGATGATTTAACAGGACCACCGCCACCACCACCCCCACCGCCACCCCCCGCACCGCCAAAGATAGCGCCAACAACAACAACAACAGGAGCAAAACCAGCCGCAACAGGAGGAGCAACAGGAGGAGCAGCAGGAGGAGCAGCAGGAGGAGCAGCAGGAGGAGGAGCAGGAGCAGGAGGAGCAGGAGGAGCAGGAGGAGGTGGCCGCGATGGTTTACTTGGTGCCATTCAAGCGGGGACTAAATTGAAGAAGGCCGACGAAAGGGTGCTTGCTCCTCCTCTTTCTGAACCTGTTGAACCCCCTACTAATTTAAGCGGTATGCTAGCTAAGGCCATGGCCGGAAGGAGGGTGGCTATCCAAGAAGATAAAGATGAAGATGATGATTTTAAGGATACTCCTGAGGAGATCAAGGCCAGACAAGACGCCGCCGATAGAGAGGAATCGAGGAAGTTAGCCGCCGTAGATGCCACCGCCAAAGCCGCAGCAGCGGCTACTACCACCGCCAAACCAGCAGCACCTACTACTGCCACCACCACCACTACGGCAGCTATTCCTGCAACCACAGCCAAAGCAGCAGCAGCGGCACCTACTACTCCCGCCAACGCTGGGGCAGGGGCAGGTGTTCTAGCGAGCAGTGGTAATGCGTCATCTCTATACGATACTACCTATTTAGCGGCTGCAATGGAGGCTGGGGGAGTTATTAATGCTGCTGGTACTACTGATAACAAGGAAAATAGTCATGCCAGTGCCAGTGCCAATGCCAGTGCCAGTGCCAGTCTTGATGTCCGCGGTAGTCGCGGTGGTGGTAGTCACGGTGGTGGTGGTCGTGGTAACGATTAGCTTTTTGGCCTCCCATAGTCATACCAATACTTGCATTAACCATGCAGCATATACAGGGATTTTTTGTATACCTGCGCATGCAGGTATCCAGGTTTTATACGGGTTGCAAGGTGGACCCCTGCCGGCGCAGGGGAACCAATACTTGCGTGCGGTACACTCTTTTTTGTTTACCTGCGAAGGCAGGTATCCAGGTTTTATGCGGGTTGCAAGGTGGACCCCTGCCGGCGCAGGGGAATCAATACTTACGCAAGGTACAAAAATACTTACAAAATAGAGTTGGCAAAAGTTGAGCTTTGTATATATATTGCAAAAAATAGTCCGAATTTATGAGTAGCTATTTTGTCTATATTTTGGCTTCTGGTAAAAATGGTACGCTCTATGTTGGCATGACTAATAACATTACCAAAAGGGTGTTTGAACATAAGCAAAAATTCATTAAAAGTTTCACACAAAAGTATAACGTCAGTCAATTAGTATACGCCGAAGAGTTCGGTAATCCACAAGATGCGCTTTGGAGAGAGAGATGTATCAAGCGCTGGAAGAGGAAATGGAAGATACGATTAATTGAGGAGAAAAATCCTCAATGGATAGATCTTTATAAAATACTATAAGCCATTTCCATTGCATATGCAGGGGAGCCAGTACTTACGCAAGGCACACTATTTTTTGATTACCTGCGGAGGCAGGTATCCAGGTTTTATGCTGGTTGTAAGGTGGACCCCTGCCGGCGCAGGGGAATCAAGTTTAAAGTTCTGTAAGTCGCATTGAAGATGGACCCCTGCTGCCGCAGGGGAACCAATACTTGCGTGCGGTACACTCTTTTTTGTTTACCTGCGAAGGCAGGTATCCAGGTTTTATGCGGGTTGCAAGGCGGACCCCTGCCGGCGCAGGGGAACCAGTACTTACGCAAGGCACACTCCTTTTTGTTTACCTGCGGATGCGTTTAGAGGAATTTATTGGCAACATAATCGAGGAAAAATTTAGGATTTAAGCTTGCCCCCGTAACCTCATTTAACAATCCGTCACCCGAGTAAAGTGCCCCTTTCGAATGCACATTCTGGCGCAGCCATTCAATTATTGGTAGAAAGTTTTGCTGGCTTAAATGTTTATCAAAGTTAAGTTGCGTAGACATTTTAGCTTTTAGCTGTGCAGCGGTTAGCGCGCCCAAAGTATAGCTGGGGAAATAGCCAAATCCGCCACCAAACCAATGGATGTCTTGCATGCAGCCTTCGCCTACGTTTGCGGGGACAATGCCTAAGTACTTTTTCATTTTACTATTCCAAGCATTTGGCAGCTCGTCCACTTCAAGGTCGCCTTCTACCATTGCTTTTTCTAGTTCGTAGCGCATTATGACGTGGAGCGGGTAGGTGACTTCGTCGGCCTCCACCCTTATAAAGGATGGTTCAACCCAGTTGACCATTTGGTAAAAGTGCTCGAACGTCCAAATTTGTTTATCGAGTTTAAAATACTTAAATAGTTGTTTATGCAAATCCTTAAGAAATGTTTTGCTGCGACATATTTGGTATTCAACAAATAACGACTGGCTTTCGTGCGTAGCAATGCCTGCAGCTTGACCAATTGGCTCGTAGCGGTGGGCTTTAGGTAGGCCTTGCTCGTAAAGAGCATGGCCAGTTTCGTGCATAATGCCTTCAAATGATTGGATGAATTCGTCCTCACGATAGCGCGTGGTAATACGTACGTCATCTGGGGTACCGCCACAAAATGGATGGGTGCTAATGTCCAGCCGTCCTTGGGTAAAATCAAAACCGACTTTTTTCATATACGATAGCCCTAATTCCTTTTGTTTTTCAATAGGGAATTTGCCGTGGAGTTTGGTTTTCATTCCTTGCTTGGCTCTAATTTGCTCAATGAGGGGAGGGAGCTTCTCGCGAAGTTCAGCAAAAATAGTATCGACTTCTTCAAGTTTGCGGTACGGATCGTATTGGTCGAGCATCGCTTGATAAGGCGAAACTTTCAAGGCTTCCGCCTTGCATTTAGCTTCCTGGCGAACAAGTTTTAATAACTCGCCAAAAATTGGTCGCACTTTCATGTAATCATTTTGTTCTTTTGCAGTGCGCCAGACCATCTCACACTTTTTGGAAACCTTAGTTAGTTCAGAAACCAAATCAGTAGGAAGGCAATTGGCGTGGACATAATTTCGCTTTAGTTCGGCAAGATTAACTTTTTGCGTCTTTGATAAAGTCTTTTTCTCGGCAAGCGCCCGGTCGAGCAAATCTTTATATTCCTGGGAGGTGCTTTTATTATGGGCAATCACCGCTAAGGTTGCCAGTTGTTCAGCGCGATTATCAGATGACCCTTCAGGCATCATGACTTCGGAGTCCCAGCCGAGTATCGACTCTGCCTCGCCAATTAGTTCAATCTCTTTATGTAGCGCTAGCAGCTTTTTATAATGTTCCATGATACTAAAAAAATACACCGTAGATTATATTCTACGGTGTTATGCAGTTTAATCAAGCCTCGGTTGTGTTTATTGTTTCAACTAGTGGCGGGGTTGGGTCGGTAATATTGGTATCGTTACTTGCTAGCGTAATATTGGTTGTATTAAGTGCAATTTCTGTGTCGTTACTTGCAATGGTGGTATTAGTTACTGAGCTAGTATTGCCAAACGCTAGATGACCAACTGGGGTTAAAAAATGATGTGTAATCATGTTTAGAGAATGGCTTAAAAACTCTACCGTACCTTTCATAAGCGCGCTACCTGACTGCCCGTTATCCCACATTTGGGTAAGTTCAGTTTTTATGGAATGCCAATGGGCAACGTCACTTTTTATATCGTTTCCAATATTGGTATAAGCTTCCGGAAACCTATGTAGGAAGTTAGAGATAGTTGTAATAATACCAATGGTGGCTGCAGTTTTAGCCGTATCATTAGACATGTTCTCAATGGTTGAGATATCTGCAATCAGTTGGCTGCTAGTGTTGGTATTATTATTGGCTAGTTCATCAGCAATGGGCAGTAGATCTGTTTCGGTAATGTTGATTGCTGCATCGATATTTGTTTTAGTAAACAAATGTTGGACAGTGTTTTCGATCGAATGAAAGGCTGAAGACGCTGCATTCTCCGCTTCAGTAAGTATTTCGCTAGATTTACTACTATGCACAAACTCTTCTACATGACCTAAAGCAGAAGTGACATAATCTTTTGCCTCGGCTATAATATTCTGTGTTTGTTTGCTGTTAGCTAGATTTTCCGCGCTATGCAACGCATTTTCGGCAGCAGTTGGTGCCGCTTTAATGGCTTCTTGCGCAACTCCACTATGAAATAAAGATTCAGCGCCAGCTAGGACTTCTTTGGCACCTTCAGCAGCAAGATGCTCGCCAGCTGCAATAATTGTTTCAGCGGCATGGCTCGTAGCGATATGTTCAACAACAGGGATTACTGCTTCAACAGCTTTCTCAGCTAATATAATTGGGACAATTGGCATAGGTATCTCCTATATTTTATGGTTACAATACATTCGTATCCATAAAACAGTAGTCCTAAAAATTAACAGTTCAACTTATAAATTTAAATTATTTTGCGAGTTTTTAAGGGGAGGGAAATCCTTATCAGTGACCGCCTGCAGCCGTTTTATTTTTGAAGTGAGTCCGGAAATAAAGCTTATGCAAGACTTCGCTATTTTCATATGACTGGCGAGTAATTCAATGATTGCGCGATTGGCTTTGCCATCTTCTGGCACCTCTTTAACGCGCAGTTTTATATGATACTGTTGGTCAACTTTTTCAATTGAGTCAATCTTACTCGCTTTTGCGTTAGTAATTACTTTAACATTTAGAATGACTGTTTTCATGTAAGCATAAAGGTGATTTAAACCTAATTGCTCAACTTAGCCTTAATCTGCTCGGCAGCAAGTTTTGCTACCACATCAACTGGTTGGCCTTTTTCTTTTGAAATACGCTGATACTCTTGTTGGCGTTTGTTGTTGATATCAGCAACCAGGCTTGAAACTTCAGAATCAGAGCTTACCGCAGAAATGTAACCGTCAGATTTTTCGGCAACGAGACCTTGCGAGCGGGCTTGGTTAAGATCTAACGCCATTGCAGCTGTAGCGAAGGTGAGCATTAGAGAGCTAAGTAATAAAAGTTTTTTCATAAAATTCTCCGATTAGAAAATATCTGGGTTTTTGGCAATTGCCTTTTTAACGTCTTTCTCAATGGCAACTTTAATCTTGTGTTCAATATTAACATTGAGGTTGATCTCAATTGGCTTATCTGGTGCGTTCACCTGGACTTGCGGCGAACAAGCAGCTAGAAATGCCACTAATAAAGATAGTAATAGATTATTTTTCATCACGTTTTCCTGCATCAATCAATTGCTTAACATCGTTAATGGGTAGTAAACTTTGTTGTATCATAGGTATTGTATCACCAGACAATGTGACATTCAACTTAACTTTCTTTCCATCCAAATACTGGGGATTCCTTCCTTCAATTGACAGGTTGATGTTGGACTTATTACTTACTGTAGAAGAAAGCGTCATCCTAAGATTATTATAATGAAAGTTCTGCAGTACAGTTCTGGCAATTACAATTTGTGGGTTGTCTCCAGGCATAATATTGGGGGAGACTGTAATTATTCCATTGTTGTGCGAATCTATATAACCTTCTTTGATCTCTAATTTACCATCTGAATAATAAACTACAGGAATAGAACCATTTAGTTTCCCTTGCCCGCTAATTTCGCCGTTAGTAACTGCACCTAGTACTTGAGCTAACTCAACATTAGCTAAGTTGATTTTAAACTCAATTGGCTTATTCATCGCTAGTGGCGCAGTAATGTTTTTGGAGCTAAGCACTCCGCCACTTACTGGGAACTGGATTTGCTTAACTAATATTTTACCGCTGGAAAGGTTGTTTATTTCAGTGGTGATTTCCGCATCCAGCTTGATGGTCTTGCTATGATCTCTTACGGTAATTTTGGCAAAAAGGTTTTTCATGTCGGAATTAATTGACACGTCAAGCATAAGCGTTGCAATTGAAAACTCCGGGGTTGAGATGTTTATAGGTGCGCTGAGCACGCCATTTAGTTGTTGATTAGTATAACTAGCTTCAAGCTTAGCATTACTGCTAAATGAAATATCATCTTGGCTACCACTAATTGCAATATCCTTAATGATAATTGAGTCAGGAATTAGTGTAGCAATATTATTGGATGACGACTTGCTGAGGAGCTCTTCTAGACCGCCAACTTTCCATTGCCCTTGGTCTTTATAAAGTTCGAGTTCAAGAGAATCGATTGTTAGGGTTCTAATTTTACCATTTACTACTTCGCTTAGGTCATAAGTAACGTTGATGTTCTCTAGTTTTAACCGCTTATCATCACCCAAATCCAGCTTTGAAATCACCAGCTTGTTATCAGTCAGCTGAGATATTTGGAGCTTATTTACTTTAAGCCCTTCTTGCTCTAGATACTGCGTAATTTTTTGGGCGGCAAGCTCTTTATAGGGAACTAGGTGCACTAGTAGCGCCATTACCGCTACTATGGCCAGTAAAAGAAATATTAAGGTTTTTGATTTAGGGCGTTTCATAGTAAGGAGAATACTATATTAGGTCATACATGGCGAGGGGAGAAATATCTTAGCTACTGTAATATTGCTGTAACATTTGTGTGGTATAATCTGCTGATAAATATATTAAAGGTGGGTCGTGAATCTAGGGTTTATTGAGAAGTTATCGCAAGTAAAAGAGCAAGCAGAGCTGAATTCCCTTATGGAACGGGGGTATGATTTAGCAGCAGAAACTACGGAAAAGGATATAGATTATTCAGCCGCTCTTGTGGCTGTGCTTAAGTATGGTACGCCTGACTTGGTTGCGGAGGTTTATTCTTTTATCTCGGCTAGGTTTAGCGATGAAGCTCTTTCAGAAGTTCATTATGAAAACAGATACGGAATTAGGAGCGAACAAAATCTACTTAAATTTTATGAGCTTGCATTCGATAGGTTCTCTAGCAGTAGTATTTCTAATAGTTTCTTTATTGCTGCAGGATTCAATTATAATGAGCTGCTTAAATACATTTGGGACAGATCGGAAGAGCTTGTTAATAATGATGTTATTTCTTCAAATTTCAAACGGCTCAGCGAATATGCTAAAACAGAGTCTTTTACAATTATTTGCGCTAGGGTTTGGGACAAAATAACTAGCGATGTCATTTTAGAAGTATTTAATGATAGGTATGTAGCTGATGCTAATAAGTATAGATTATTTGAAGTAGCAAAAGATCGCTTCACTACATCTGAACTTGATAAGCTATTATACAACCATTATTACTTACCTGCCGAAGTCCAGCTAGCAATCATTAAACTACCAATTGAAAAATTGTCTGAAGAATTAATTAGTTGGGCAATAAGAGGTGATGTTTATAGCGTGGAGATAAAGCAGGAGCTTTTTGCCGCTGCAGTAGCCAAAGAAATTTTTTCAATGAGTAGCTTCAAGAAAATTTTTACTGCTGAAACTGCGCCTAAAGAAGTAAGGTTGCAGATTTTAGAAATGTTTATGAATGATCAGTTGCCGGCAGAAGTAGTAATTAGTGGACTTGTGAAAAGGAGCTATCTAAAAGATGAGGCAGAGTTTCAACTGCAAATTTTTGACCATGCGAAAACAAAATTTAGTGCAGAAGACTTCACCTATCTATTTGATAAGTCGGATACATATAGTAATTTCAGCTACGAAATATTAAAAGGCCATGCTAATAAATTATCCGCAGCAATAATTGTTGAAGTGCTAACTACTTATAATCTGATGGAGGAGGAATTCAAGTTAGAGGTATTTGTCGCCGCGCAGCAAAATTTATCCGCAAGCGAACTTGTAGAGCTATTTACGAAATCTAAAGATGAAATGAAGCTCAAAATTGTTGAGTTAGCCCATGACAGACTGCCGCTTTCTTACTCTGTATCAATAATTACAGGATATGGAAGTAGTGAAGATAAACTCGATATTTTTAGATTAATTGAGGAAAGGCTTACAGGTGCTGATTTTTGTAAATTATTAAATTCACCTGATACACCTGAGTACATCAAGGATATTATATTTACAGTACATACCGATGAACTGCCAGTCGCGATGATTGTTTCTGAGCTCGGTAGGAAGGGTTTGAATGATCAAGTGAAATATGAACTTTATTACAAGTCAGTAGGAAGACTTTCAGCTGAAGATTTGAATAACTTGGTTACTTCTTACGGTACCGCTGATGCAGTAAGAGAGGATATTCTTTTAAATCATATTGATCAAATCCAAACTAGCTCGGTTATCTCGATAATTACTAGATATGACATTCCTACAAAATCTAAGCTTGTAGCTTATGATGCAGTTAAAGATAAATTATCGGCTGAACAATTTAATGAATTGTTTCAGGACACTGACACACCAGAAAAAGTGAAGAATAATATATTGCTCAGCCATACAGATGACTTAAAAGTTGAAGTAGTCATCGAAATAATTGCAAAAGACTATAGAACAGATAATGAGGTGAAACTCAAACTTTTTACCGCTATTGAAAATAGACTTTCAAACCAGGATTTTGATAGGTTATTCCATGCTTCAAGTGCCATAAGAAATTTAATCTTGGAAAATCATGCCGATAAACTATCTACAACTAACGTGATTAATGGTCTGATCTACTCTTTGGTTGACGAAGCAATAAAACTTAAGCTTTTACAAACCAATATAAGCGTTTTCTCAAGTGATGATTTGACCAAGATATTTAATAACTGTTACTCGTTGCGTAGTGAACTAGTAAGTTTGATCGTCGCGCTGCCGGTGCAGCGAATATCTTTGGATCTTGTTACTCAAATCTTGAAGGACAATCGGGTTGAAATAGAAGATAAGCTAAAGTTATTTGAATCTGCGAAAGACAAGCTATCGACTGAACAATTGAGTGGAATGTTGTATGCATATTCTATCCCTCAAGAAGTTCAGCTATATGCTTTAGAAAAAGCTGGGCTTAGTGTGATTACCGGGGATGTAATGAATGTGCTACTTGGCTCATCATTAGGAGAAGTAGTTAAAGGCAAAATATTCGAACTGACACAGGTCGAGTTGAGCGAAGAAAACTTAGTCACTTTGTTTAATTCTTATATTGTAGCAGATGACATCAAACTAAGGATTGTAGATCTCCTTGATGAAAAGCTAATTACAGGTGGATTGCTAAGCTATATGAGAGGTTACTTCTTAAGTGACAATGTGAGAGTTAAATTGCTTGAGAAATATCTCGATAAATTTACCGAAGCGGATATTGCTAACTTGAAATATGATAATTTTATTACCCTTCCGGACTCAATAAAAATAAAAATTCTTGAGCTTGTATTAAGTGATGATAATTCGATTTTCGCAAAACACCCTATTGCTTTGCTTAGTATGTCCTTTTCTGATCCATCGCTCAGCGATGAATTAAAGCTTCAATTATATCTTGCTAATATAGACAAATTTACCGTTTCTGAAATCAACGAGATCTTTGCACAGTATTACGGTTCGGATATAGTAGGTATATATATACTTGAAAATTCCTATGAGATTTTAACCTCAGAGTCGATTAGTGCACGATTTATTCATGGAACTTTTAAAGAAAAAGCAATTTTAGCTCATAAAATAATAGAAGTTGCGAGTGAGAGATTAAGTAATGAAGTTCTAGAATTGAGTTTATCGTCCCTTGATCAAACACTTCAACTTAAAGTGTGGGAACTGCTGAAAGATTCTGCTTCTGAATCAGCAATTACTGCTGGATTTATAGGTGCGCAATGGACGAGCAACGAAGAGTTGCTTAATAACATTTTACAGTTCACAAATGGTGTAATTAGTACAGAAGCAAGAGTGAGTATTCTGCAGAATCAACTTTACTCTCAAGATAATACGCAGTTCACACAAACAGTTCTCTCTCATGTTAATGCGCAGCTGCAAGTTGAAGACATTTATAAAGCTGTTAAAGGATTGGTTAGTAGTGGTCATTTACCAGTGGGCATTGAAACTTATAGCAATAGGCTCACCCAGCATTATTCACTACTTTTAATGAAGGAAGCTGTTACTAGAGGTTGTATTAGTACATTTAATAAAGTGATGGAACTGCTTGCTGAAAAAGTTGATGATCATACAATTCCTGAATTGGTTAAAACCTCTGTTAAGTACAATAAGTTAAACATCCTTAAAGCACTAGTTGATGAAAAAGGTGAAGTAAAGGAAGGGCAATTATTTGAACGCATTACTGTAGAACTCATCGATTTCCTTAAAAACAAAGGACTAATTGATGAGCGGTTTGTTCAAGAAGTGGCTCGCGAACATTTTACTAAAGGCAATTTTGAAACTTCCTATAAATTTATGGCCTTAGATAAGATGAATGGCCTGGATGATGATGCGATTAATATAATAGTAGATGCCATCCAGCTTGGACTGAGTAATTCAGTTGAGCCAAATAAGTATCAAGCACTCCTGCAACTGATTAACAAGGCGGGGATTAAGCTTCCTCAAGAGCATCAGCATAAATTAAGAGAAGTCGTCGATAATAGTAATCCAGCTGACTTTAAATTCATTGATGGGTTAACTCATAAGCTTGCCAAGCATTATCACTCGCTGAGTGAGAGGCTTTCTGATGCTTTAATTATGCTCGATAATGACTTTGCACTAGAAGTATTAACTATCAATGGTGCGACGCCATCAGCGTTAAAAGAGGAGCTTACCGTATTTCGCGGAATGCGTACGCGACTTGATGAAGATGAAATAAATAACTTCTTTGAATACGGTCACCGTGCTTATTCAACAGGCGAATTCCAAAAGTTATTAGGATATTATATTAGTAAAGAGTGGAACGCAGTACCGGAAGCAGTTTATCAGTTAGGGGGGACTTATGTATCGTTTTCTCCTGAGACAGCGGCTGGATTTGGGCAGGGTGGTATCATGTTTGAAATAAAATTACCTCAAGGGTCAGCTAAAACATGTGGGTATTGGATTAATGGAAAAGAATTGATACCTAGCTACATTAGCGGCAAAGATATTGTAGCAGTTTATAACCTTAATTTTTCAAGTGAAATCGTGCAAGTTTATATCAATCCTAGCGCTGGTTCAAAACCAAAATTCAATGTTGGTGATAAGGTGATTGATACCTCTGAAGTTATAAGTGAGTACCAGAGGGTATGTCAAGCCGAAGGGAACATTGAGGTTATAGGCGATTTATATCTTGGTAAAGGGGATTTTTATGCGAAGTATACCCCAAGAAATATACGCTACCAACCAAGCCAAGTTATGGGAAAACTTCTTTAGTAATCGCGCTTTTTATGAAGAAGACTTCTTCGCTAGTGAGTGCAACCCAGATTTATATTGTTGTTAGCAAGCAAAGTTGAGCTAATCCTGAACCCAGTAAGACCCGATGCAAGCCAGGTCAGTATTGGTAGTATTATAGATACCTGTAGCAGCAGCTGCGCAGCTGCCAGTTGCTACTACCTTGGCGTCAGCAGCGCGAAACTTTCCTGTGATTGCACCAGTTGCTCCGGTACTAATTAACTTGCCGTCATCCATTTTAATATCTATTGAAAGCATCTGTTGCGAGGTGAGCCCAGCCTGTACCAAATAGCAGTTAGAGGAGTTATCGGTTTGCCCAAAATTAATCACGTTGCCAAGTTGCGGATAAAATGGCGTTGGCCATTTCGTGGTTGAGAATGAGGTGCAGTAATCACGGTAGCCATCAAAATTAAATCCTACCGCAGAAAAAGCGGCACTCACTGGACTGTCAGTACCGGGCACAAATGGGTTATGGGAAGTATCGCTAGAAAATATTTGAAAACTTTGCTCAACTAGCCCTGCAAGCTGTAGGTGCTTCCAGGCAAAACGATTTTCATCCGCAGTTGGATAGCTGGTGCCGTCCTGCGCAGTAATGAGGTAATAAATATAGCCATCACCTCCACCGTTGCACAAAGAGACATTACCCAAGTATTCAGAAGTAGAACAATTGGTTCCCCAAATTTGAAAGGCATGGTCGAAGTCCCCAGGAGGTTTTCCATATTTATCCTTGAAAGAAGTATAGGCGGATTTATATTTATTTAACTCGGTAATAAAGGTATTTACCTTGGAGTTTTCAATGAGGCTTTTGCCTGCAAGAACCGCAGATACGATGAGCCCAATAATCACTAAAGTAACGGATAGCTCAAGAACAGTAAAACCCCTTCGTTTCATAGTCCCCATCCGATATTGCATTTAGGTCGTGAGCCGTTTAAAAACGATTGGTTAACCAAATAATTGCCCGACCCATCAAGACATTGGACATTGCCGATTTCCGGATCGCTGAAATTAGCTTCAACAAATATCTGTCCACTAGTAAACGACCTGAAATTACCAGTGATTGCTCCCACGGCATTGCCGCTATCATCGTAATGGCCATCATCAATTTTTTGGTCAAGGGTAAATGCCTCAAGCGAAGTTAACACACCAGAATTAAATGAGTATAAATCACCGGTGGATACCCGAAAAATTCCACTTAGGTAAATCGCATTTTGCGCAGGTGTGAAAGGTGTGTAATAAATATCTGTTAAAGTTGCCATAATGAAAGTAGGGCTACCGTTAAACAAATAGACACTTTGAACGTTAGCAGCTTTGCTGAGCGGCATTTGCGAGTTTGGTGCAAATTGATAGGTGTATGTCATGCCCGAGTAAAGTGCGAATTGCATGGGAACTAAATTAGCTAAGCTTAAATGCTTCCACGCTTTAACGATTTCTTCATCACTACCACTTACGTTTGTATCGGCGATATTCTCAATATAGCCGTTACCATTGCCATTACATGAATACCCGCCAGTTGAACATCCTGAAGACCAGTAATTAGCTGCTAGTCCTAAATCACCTGGGTATTGCAAGTATATACCTTTAAACTTATTGGCGGCGTCACGGTAAACGGTGAGCTCAGAAATAATTCCTTGGATTTTGGCGCTTTCACTAAGACCGTTTACGGCCATGATTGCTGAGATAATTAACGCAATAATTACCAGCGAAATCGATAATTCTACTAATGAGAAGGCTTTCTTGTTCATAATTATTAGTCTAGTCGCCACTTTAATATATGCAATGAAAATCAATTAGTTAGCTGATATCCAACTACGCAGCCATTAGTAGTGGCGGCGTCACCTGCCTCAATATTATACATTCCCGAAGTTAAGCACGAGCCCGAAATTGATGTAACTGCACGCAACATTCCCGAGGCTGCGCCATCGCCATTACCGGACGGGTCAAGGTAGCCATCATCGAATTTAGTGTCTAAATAGAATGCTTGCGAAGCGTTAATTGGTGACCCCAAAGGGGTCGACCCAGACCAAAACGACATAAATACCGCATTGATATTAGCGTTAAAGGGGTAGGGGTCGTTACTCAAAATGGCATTAGTATAGGTGGTAAAGGCGCCGGTCGCTATAAGCTTAGCGTTGGCACTATAATTCATTTTGCCAATAATCCAGGCGTTGCCTGAGGTATTATATATTGTAGTTGCAGGGGTTGAAGCTGATGGCACTGAGGGGATGGTTTCTTCCCATAAACTAGCAAGGGACATATGCAAGAACACCAACCTACCTTCAATTAGAGGGGTGGCGGTGGTATCAAATTCAACCAAATTATTGCCGTTGCCGTTGCAATCAGAGGTGGGATAAGAACAGCTTGGCCAGATGGTTGAGGCAGTGCTGAAATCGCCCGGGTACTGACCATAGGTTTGTTTGAAGGCGTTGAATTTGATCTGGAAATTTTGCATATCAGTCATGACGGAATTGAGGCGACTGGTGTCCGCCAAGTTTTTGGAGACTGAGATGGCCGCAAGGATCAGCCCTATTATCACAATAGCTATCGCGAATTCAATTAAGCTGAAACCATGTTTGTTTTTTTCTCTCATAAACATATCTTAGCAAGATAGTTATTAAAAAACAGTCATTTATTTGTGGCCGGTAATTAACTGCTTGTTAAAGTGCATGATAAAGCTTTAAAGCTTGTCGTCCTCTGGATGCGAAAACCCACCTTACAAGCCACATAAACCTCCAGGTTTGCCTGGTAATTCCAAGTCTAGTGCACTAGTTTCTTAACTTCTCTGATGCCGTGGTTAATCAATGAATTTTGCGCAGACTTATCCAGCTCCTTAAACAACCCTTGCTCAACAGTTGCAATTGCCATAGCAATCGCCTCTTTCTTGAGGTCTTCAACCATGTGTTTTTCTTGCTGCGAAATACGTTCCATTGCTAAGTCAGTCTTCTTAGCCAGTACATCCTCAACTTGTTTGCGCGCAGCTTCAATGATTGACTTCGCTTCAATTCTAGCTTTCTTAACAATTGTTTGTGAGTCGAGTTTAGCTTGTTTAAATTCCTTATCAATTTTATGCGATAAAGATTTAGCCTGCTTTAATATATTTTCTGCTTCTTCAAGCTTCCTGATCGCTTGAGCAGTATAATCATCGATCATCGATAACAAGTAATTTTTTATTGGCTTAAACACCAAACTAGCAAATATTAAAAATGCAACCGCAACCACTACCGATTCGTTTAAATGTTCCATATCACCTCTAATTTGCTACGCGTTTACTTTTAGCTTCTACATCTTTAAAGATTTGTAGGAAAATTTCTTTGCTTAATGTATGCGAGATTTCTTCAACCTCACCTTGGAGTTGGGTTTTATACCTTGCAAGCTTCTCGTCATTCTTGGCTAGTTTTTTTTGTAATTCTCTTTCTGCATCGTAAATACTTTTATTAACCGATAGCTCAACCTCTCGCAAAGTTGACAACTTCAGGGTTGAAGCTTCAGTTCTTGCTTGATCAAGAATACTATGTATCTCAGATTTAATCGCCTGGTTCTTTTCCAAAACACCTTCTGAAAGCAATAAATTTCTCTTGATTGTTTCCACTCTGGACTCGACAACTGAGCTGATTTTAGGAACAAACACTACCTTCATGAAGGTGTACATCATCGCGAAGATAATGAACAACCAAAAAAGTTGCGATACGTAAAACTCAGGGTTCAGTTGTGGCATTTGGATATCCGAATTACTAGATAGAAATTATATCAAAAATGGCGCACTAAGCAACGATTAATACGCCTTTTCGATGTAAAATTACAGGAATAGAATCATCATTGATACGACGAAAGCTAGGATCCCTAGGGCTTCCGAAAGACCAGCACCAATAATAGCTCTTTGGAACAATTTACCCTCTACAGAAGGGTTACGCGCGATACCGCCCATAAGTCCTGAGAAAATGTGTCCCACACCGATTGCAGCACCGATCATCCCCATAGTAGCTAGACCCGCACCAATATATTTAAAAGCTTGTACTTCCATATCCATTTTTTTCTCCTTTGTTAATTAATGTAGTTTAATCGCGTCCGTTAAGTACACACACGTTAATATCGTAAAAATATAGGCTTGTAGAATTGCTACAAACAATTCAAAACCCGTCATAAGTACCAGAAGCATAAAGGGAAACGGCCCAATTAACAAGCCCCCCATCAGTGTAAATCCGGCAAATATTTTTAGGGCAATGTGCCCCGCCATCATGTTAGCAGCAAGACGAATACCGAGCGTAAACGGCCGTGCTAAAAATGATATCAGTTCAATCACAATCAAAAGCGGCATAAGCACTAGTGGCACGCCTTTGGGAAAGAATAACGAGAAGAAGTGCAGCCCATGGCGCACCAATCCAACCACAATAATCCCAACAAAGAGTACAATTGCCAGTGCAAAGGTAACGATGATGTGACTAGTGACGGTAAACGAATAAGGAATCATCCCGGCAATATTGCAACCAAGAATGAACATAAATAATGTAAATATTAGCGGTATAAAGCGCTTAGCCTCGGGTCCGGCAGTGGAATTAACCATATCGACAATAAAGTTATATGACATTTCCCCGAACGCCTGCATTCTTGAGGGGTGTGGATTAATTTTGCGTGTGGCTGCCCATAACAAAGAGGCAATAAACAAAGATACAATCACCATTACCAATGATGAATTAGTGAAAGAAATGTTATGTCCTAAAGCCTCAAGATTAATGAGTGGCTTAACATTGAACTGTTCTAGAGGGCTATGCATTATTTTTTCTTCAAAATAGTCAGTTTATAAAAATTATAGAATCCCGCAACGACTCCCAGAATCGTCATGATGATTAACATCAAAGGCAACGTACCGAAATAGCGATCGATATTGTAACCAATGAATGCACCTACCAAAGTACCAGCCAGCAAATCTGCTACCAATGTAAAGCCTTCTGCTGTCTCATGCTGATGGGACTTTGCGCTTTCCATTTTCGCATTTTTGATTCTGCTTTTTAGGTGGTTCTCTTCCAAGTTTCAATCAAAAAATTCATAAGAATATTATATCAAGAGCTATAATTGTCAATCAACTAGTGCTATTATTTAACGGAGATGAACTAGGTAGAGTTTTTATGCGCACTAGTGGTGCCACAGACTATGCAGATGAGGATAGTGAATATGTTATTATTGATGATGACAATGGTGGGCAATTTGAAGATATCCCTGACCCACCAGATATCGCCGATTTAACCGATGAAATCTTCCCAGAAGACAACGCCATTTCAAAGATAGCTTTGAAAAAAACGGTAAATTTATATGAATCAATATCCCTAAAAAACCTTCTCAATTTCTTAGGGAGATCCAAAAATCCTGGCGCTATTGGCCGTGTCTTCTCAGCAATTGGCGTAGTTGCTTCCACTAC
>JBIOER010000015.1:0-15894 GCA_044446225.1 Rickettsiales bacterium
ACATTTTGTCTCCTTAACGGCGCGCTCGATTTCAAATTATACCATCTCTTAAGTCATCAATTGTGGTTGCTGTAGACTAAAAAACATATACAGGGGAATCATTTTGTTTACCTGCTGAGGCGGAGATCCACCTTTTATGTGCATTGTAGCCATGGATTCCCACCTGCGTGGGAATGACATTTTTTGAGTTTGTCGTCCTCGCGGCGGCGGGGACCCATCTTTGGTGCAAGCTGCACTATGGACCCCTGCTAGATGCAGGGGAACTACCGTAGTTACACAGGGGAATCTTTGTTTACCTGCGGCGGCAGGTATCCAGGTTTTATGAGGGTTGCAAGGCTTACCTTGCCGTGGTGCTAATTATGGTTTTTTGAATTTTACGCTTTGACTTAACCTCGTTTTAAGTAAATTCCCCTTTGAAACTCCTAAACAATATTCCATGATAATAGTGAATTCTAGAGGTAATTATGAACCATGATCAGTACTTGGCCTGGTATCAGGAATCAGTGACGAACCCCGATAAATTTTGGGCACAACGTGCGAGAATGCTTTCGTGGCACAAGGAGTGGGATAGGGTTAAAGATAGTAGCTTTGCCAAAGATGACCTGCACATCAAGTGGTTTGAGGGCGGTCAGCTCAATGTTTGCTATAATTGCGTTGACAGGCATTTGAAAGAGAATGCTGATAAAATTGCCATCATCTGGGAGCCTGATGATCCCACTGCTGCAAACCGTACCCTGACTTATAAACAGCTGCACGAACAGGTATCAATCGCTGCCAACATGTTAATTAAGCTGGGGGTTAAAAAAGGCGATTCGGTTTCAATCTATATGCCGATGATACCGGAAGCCGCAATTGCCATGCTTGCGTGCAGCCGCATTGGAGCAATTCACTCGGTAGTATTTGCTGGGTTTTCGGCTGAGGCGCTCGCGGGGAGGATTGTGGATAGTAAATCCAAAATCGTTATTACTGCCGATGGCAGTATGCGTGGTGGTAAACTTTCTAAAACCAAAGAAAGTGTCGACGAAGCTGTAAAGAACAGCGCAGTGGAAAAAGTGTTGGTGTACCGGCATGCGGGAAATCAAGTTGACTGGAATGACGCAAGAGACGTCTGGTGGCATGATCTCGCCCAACAAGTACCTGGCGAACATGAGGTGGAGTTTTTTGATGCGGAAAACCCACTTTTTATTCTTTATACTTCTGGTTCAACAGGCAAGCCCAAAGGCTTGTTGCATACATCGGCCGGCTATTTGCTCTATGCAGCGGTAACATTTAAGTATGTGTTTGACTATCAGGAAAACGATGTTTATTGGTGCACAGCCGATATCGGTTGGGTTACTGGGCATAGCTACATTGTTTATGGTCCACTGGCTAATTGCGCGACTACTATAATGTTTGAAGGTGTACCAACTTATCCAACGGCTGCAAGGTGTTGGGAAATAGTGGATAAATATAAAGTGAATTCATTTTACACCTCGCCAACGGCAATTAGATTGCTGATTAAAGATGGAGACAGATTTTTGGCAACTACGACGAGAGATTCCTTAAGAATCCTTGGTTCTGTTGGTGAACCAATTAATCCTCAAGCTTGGCTTTGGTACAATGATAAAGTTGGTAAAGGCAAATGTCAGATAGTCGACACGTGGTGGCAGACTGAGACTGGTGGTCACATGCTTACCCCAATTCCTTATGCGATTAAAACTAAACCAGGTTCGGCTACTGTCCCATTTTTTGGGATTAAACCGGTAATATTAGACGATAAAAACCAGGTGATTACCGCGCCACATACCGCAGGGGCGTTATGTATTGCCGATAGCTGGCCAGGTATGGCGCGTACCGTCTGGGGTAATCATGAACGTTTCTTCGAAGTTTATTTTAGCGAAGTGCCCAACCATTACTATTCGGGTGATGGTGCCTGGACGGATGAAGATGGGTATTTTTGGATTGCAGGGCGGATTGATGATGTGATTAAAGTATCGGGACACCGAATTTCTACCTCAGAGGTCGAAGCAGCCATTAATTCTTTGTCTGATATTGCCGAGTCGGCGGTGGTGGGTTACCCTCATGACATTAAGGGGCAGAGTGTTTTTGCATATGTGGTTAAAAAAGATGATGCAATCAGTGATGATCATCTTGAGCGCATACAAGAGGTGGTTAAAAAGGTGGTTGGTTCATTTGCCAAGCCTGACCAAGTTAAGTTTGTGAGTAACTTACCCAAGACGAGGTCAGGCAAAATTATGCGGCGTATTCTGCGTAAAATTGCTGACGGTGAGGTGAAATCTAGAGCGGATTATGACAAGTTGGGGGATGTTTCAACCCTAATTAATCCTGAAGTGATTGACGAGTTGGTTTAGGTGTTGCGCCCGAGACGAAAATTAGCCAATCACGGAGGAGTTGTTGATAAAAAGCTGGGGTAAAAAAGTGGCCAAGCCCAAGATACTCAATATATTTTGCTTGGGGGATTTCTTTGGCAAGCTGCCGTCCATGCTCAACTGGCAGTATATGGTCATCGTCACCGTGGATCACTAGGGTGGGAACTTTGATTTTATATAATTCTTTCTCAAGAGAGGGTGAATTAGCCAAGGCATAACTGTGGTTATGAATGTACGTAGAATTTTTCAGGCGTTTGAGAATTTTACCTTCAAATACTCTGGTATCTATATTGTGATCGGAACCTGAGAGTTTTTGCCAGATTTGCCGGTGCATAGCTAAATCTTCGTCTACAGATGATGAGCTGAGGGATAAAATCTCTTCATAAAACTCCAAGATTTTTGGATGTGACGGTGGCAAAGCATGGTGGGAAGTATCCAGTTTGGCAAACCCGTCCACAAACACCGTATGTTTGGGGGATGACATAACGCAGCAAAGCGTTGCAACAACTTCATTATGCTTAATGGCGACATTTTGCGCGACAAAGCTGCCCATTGAGGCGCCCAGTAAATGCGTTTTATCTTTACCGTAAGCCTTAATAATTGCCAGGACATCCTCGCTTAAATCATCAAGGAGGTAGGGGGCTGTATCGTAGTCGACGCGGCTGGATTTGCCGGTATCGCGGTGGTCGTACCTTATCACTAGAAAACCATTTTGAGCGAGACTTTCACAGAAACTTTCGTTCCACATTACTCCTTGGGCGGTTGCCCCCATAATGAGGATAACCATAGGGTCAGCCAGTTTACCAAAGCTCTGAGTGGCAATTTCGATGGAATTGTTCTTAACGGTTTTGCTATGCATACCATTAAGTCATAGCCTGACTTATCGGTAATTTCTATTATTTTCCCATTTTATCCACGCTAAACTTCATGCGCTTATGGTTTAGTCTATCAACATGTGATGGGGCTAAGGTTTCGTTCTCACTGATTTCCTCTAAACTTCTCTTCCCAATTTTAGCCAAGTTGCTTAAAAACATATGAACGTATTGTTCGTCAATTGAGCTAGGTTTATTACGAGTTTGTGTGTTAATTACAAATGTAATGTCGAAGTCAGAGGTTTGTATCCTATACTGCAAGAGGCTAGAGACGTGGTATTCGTTGCAATCCGCAACTGCTGTTACGCGAACTTCATCCAAGTTTAATTTGATGTGATTGGCGATTTCCATTTCAAGTATTCTATGTGTGGTATTAGCTTGTTCAGTTCCTGCAACTAAGTTATCTCTACGCTGCACTGCTTCGCCGCCAAATTTATAGGCTATTAAGTGCATCCAGTGCCATACATCGTCAGTCTGATAGATTCCGGCTGTCCTTGCGGCGTCTTCTGCGCGTACTGTGCCGTGCGTAGCCATTATTGCTTGTTGAGATGAACTGCGGCGCCCACGAACTAAGTCATCAAAAGTAATTCTAATGCTCTGCTCTTTGAAATTGGCGTTAGGAGGTACTAAATTTACAGGTTCTTTAGTCTCGCTGTTATTGACGCAATTAGTCACTTCCTCCAAGGCATGAGAGCTGTAAGTAGTAAATGGTCCGAAAGTAGAGCTTCTAAAAAGCGTGGTTCTGCAAGGAGTGTTTGTTTGTACTTTTAAAGTGGTTTTGGAATTTGGAGTGATGAGTCCAATCGGTTCTACTGCTCTGTGGGTAGGGATTCCATTGGCAAAATCAGGCGCAATTAAACTGTTGTCAATAAATACGATTCCTGTTTTTTCCTCATTTTTTGGCCGACGAAGATAGCGATTTGCCGCCGAGCCATCCTCTCTTAAATAAGTTGGAGATTCACCTTGCGCATGCCCATAAACTTGTTCGTTGGTTGGTTCGTGGGTTGGATAGGTTGATAAAATTGAATCGGGAAGTTTGGGTGAATTACTACGGGTCGCAGGTGACGTTCTGGTAGCGCCGTTCGATACATTATTTTCGTCGTATGTTTTCATATTTTCAAATAATTAAAGCTTTATTATACGTTCCAATGGAAAACCGTGCAAAGAAAAAGCATATAGTTATTTTAAAGTAATGTTAAATTTAAGTAATAAAACGCATATAATCGCAGGCTTAACAAATTCTTAACACGAAATTAATCGTAAATTACTCGATAATCTGGCTTAACTGTGAAAAGACGATAAGTTAAAAATCATGGGGTGGGGGATGATAAACTTTAGTTTAACAAAACGGTAATACTTGCTATGGTAAGTCTATGGAAAACGCACATATGATACTCGGTTGGAAAGAATGGGTTAGTCTCCCAGATCTAGGTTTGCCTGGTATAAAGGCTAAGATTGATACTGGAGCTGCTACATCGTCCATCCATGCCTATAATATTAAGTATGTGGTTAAGGGCGGTCAGAAATATGTTAAGTTTGACATCCATCCGATTCAAAAAAATAATAAAATATCTAAGTCATGCATGGCAAAGCTAGTAGATAAGCGCCATGTAAGGAGTTCATCGGGGGATAAACAGCGCCGACCTGTTGTTATAACACAGCTACGTATGGGAAATTATGAGTGGGAAATCCAACTTAATTTGACAAATAGAGATTCTATGGGTATGCGTATGCTAATTGGTCGTGAAGCACTAGTGGGAAGGGGGATGGTTGACCCAACGCACAAGTTTCTCCATGGCAAAGTAAACACAAAAAGATTATATAAAGATTATAAATGAAAATTGCAATTTTATCGCGTGACACCCGGCTGTATTCAACAAAAAGGTTAGTTGAGGCGGCGACCAAGCGTGGGCACGATGTGCGCGTCATTGATGCGCTTAAGTGTTATATGTCAATTAACTCTAACAAACCTGAAATACACTACAAAGAAGGAGAAGTTTTAGGCAAGTTTGGGGCAATTATTCCGCGGGTTGGTGCTTCAGTGACATTTTACGCAACTGCAGTGCTGCGTCAGTTTGAGATGCTGGGAACTTATGCGCTCAATGAATCGATTGCCATTACTAGGTCGCGTGATAAGCTGCGCGCGCACCAGCTTTTCTCTAGAAAGAGTATTGGTATGCCAATTACAGGTTTTGCGCACTCTCCGCAAGACACCAAGGATTTAATTCGACTGGTTGGCGGCGCTCCGTTAATTATAAAATTGCTTGAAGGTACCCAAGGTAAGGGAGTTATTTTAGCGGAAAGTAGTAAGTCTGCTGAGGCACTCATTGAGGCATTTAGAGGGTTAGATGCCTTCTTTCTGGTGCAAGAATTTATTAAAGAAGCTAAAGGCGCTGATATTAGGTGTATTGTTTTGGGTGACAAGGTGATTGCTTCCATGCAGCGCAACGCTGCAGCTGGCGATTTCCGCGCTAATATCCACCGTGGTGGTAAAGCAGAGGAAGTGCAAATTACCCCTAAAGAAAGGAAGTATGCGGTTCAGGCTGCTAAAGTTATGGGGCTTTATTTTGCTGGTGTGGACATCGTTCGCTCCAACCGTGGGCCATTGGTGCTTGAGGTTAATTCCTCACCAGGCCTAAAAGGGATTGAGGCGGCAACGGGTGTGGATATTGCCACACAAGTGATTGAATATATTGAAAAGAATGCCAAGGATCTCAGTAAGTCCAAAAAGCGACGTGGTTAATTCAAAAGTACGCGCTTCATCCAGTTTAAGAATCCTTTATTGATTGATTCCAAGTTAAACTCTGCTATGCACGGGGTTTCGTAAGGGTGGAGTGCTTTGATGGCGTTTTTAACTTTGGTAAGCTCAGCTTTTGAGGTTTTAATAATCATGATCACTTCATGAGCCTCTTGGATTTTGCCCTTCCACGGAAACAATGAAATACCTGCAGGAATGATGTTTGCACAGACAATTAGGTTGGCGCCAATCAAAGAGCGGGCAATTTTTTTGGCACTAGTTACGGTATCAACTGGAACGTAAAGGAGGGCAGGTTTCATTTTCTTTTTTCAATTGGAATGAACTTACGTTCAGTTTCGCCCGTATACAGCTGGCGTGGGCGGCCGATTTTTTGTTTCGGATCCTCAATCATTTCTTTCCACTGCGCAACCCAGCCAGCACATCTGCCGATAGCAAACATTACGGTGAACATTTGTGAAGGGATTTTGAGTGCGTGGTAGATAATTCCTGAATAGAAATCAACGTTCGGATACAACTTTCTTTCAATAAAGTACTCATCTTTTAAGGCAATTTTTTCGAGCTCTTGAGCGATCTCCAAAAGCGGATCATTCTGTACATTAAGCTTTTTGAGTACTTCATGACAAGCTTTCTTGAGGACCGTTGCGCGAGGATCATAATTTTTGTAAACTCGGTGACCAAAACCCATAAGCCTAAATGGATCATTTTTATCCTTTGCTTTATTGATGAATAACGGAATTTTTTCTAGCGTACCAATTTCAGCAAGCATTTTCAACACTTCTTCATTAGCGCCGCCGTGGGCAGGTCCCCAAAGTGATGAAATCCCCGCACCAATTACTGCATAAGGGTTTGCCCCCGAAGATCCAGCTAAGCGCACGGTTGAAGTTGAGGCGTTTTGCTCATGATCGGCGTGTAAAATAAACAATTTATCGAGTGCATTGGCAATGATGGGGTCGACTTTATAAGCTTGAGTTGGAACCCCAAACATCATTTTTAGGAAATTTCCAGCATAGTCGAGGGAGTTATCTGGGTACACAAACGGCTGACCGATAGAGTATTTATATGCCATTGCAGCTAGTGTAGGGATTTTGGCAATTAGCTTGATGGCAGCGGTTTCACGCTGTGCAGCATCTCTAATATCCAGTGAGTCGTGGTAGAAAGCTGATAATGAGCTTACCGCACCCACCATTACCGCCATCGGGTGTGAGCTTCTTGGGAAACCGCGGTATAAAAACTGGAGTTGTTCGTGGATCATCGTGTGCTGGCGAATTTTGGCAATAAAATCAGCTTTTTGATCGGCTGTAGGAAGCTCGCCGTACTGAAGTAAATAACATACTTCCATGTAATCACTTTTCTCAGCAAGTTCTGCAATTGGGTAACCGCGGTGCATTAGCACGCCCTTTTCACCATCAATAAAGGTAATTGAAGAGTCACACGAAGCAGTGGACATGAACCCTGGGTCATAAGTAAACATGCCAGTTTGCCCATAGAGTTGAGTAACATCGATAACGTCCGGACCGTGTGTCCCGCTGATAATTGGTAGCTCAATCGGTTTGTCTACACCATCAATAATAAGCTTCGCTTTGCGCTTTGGCGTTTCAAGGCTTGCATTTTTTGCTTTGTTTAATTTGAATAACTTCATATGATTACCTTGGTTCTTTATATTGATGGTATATTGCACCGCAGCATAATTCAACACTAAAATTGGTTTGTTATGAATAAAAATGAAAGAGTGAAAAAGCTGATTTACCGCAGTTGGCATAGGGGTTGTAAGGAGACGGATCTCTTATTGGGTGAGTTTGCTAAGGTTCATTTACCTAGTTACACCGACCAGGAGCTAGATATTTACGAGAAATTAGCAGCGGTTGATGATGTCGATTTATATAATTGGATCTCTGGGGTGGCTCAAGTGCCAGCTAATTACGATACTCCAATCTTCCGCGCGATAGTAGCCGCGCATGATTCAGGTTCAATCTAGGCATTTCCGGTATAAGAAACGATATTTGATAGTTTAGAGAGTTTGTTTTTCTTCGCAATCCTAAGGTACTTACTTTCATTTTTGGCGGAAAAGATAATCTTGTAGTCTGGCTCGGTAACGATCCAAGAATTCTCGAAGATTTCATCTTCGAGTTGCCCTGAAGCCCAACTACAATAGCCTCGAATAATTAAAAAGTCATTTTTGTTAAGGCCATTTAGATAATCTGCAACATAGATTTCCGCATTGGTGAATAAGGTTAGTTTAAAATCGCTAGTAAATATCTTACCTTTCTTTTCATTGGAGCTAAGTACAAACAAAGATTTCTCCTCTACCGGCCCACCATAACCAACTGGTATGGTTTTGGTGCGCATGAAGAGGCGTTTTTTGATTACATATTTTTTGCGGACGGCATCGAGGTCGACTGCACCACTATTTTTGTTTACTACTACTCCAACTGCGCCGTTATGGTCATGAGCGAGGAGGATGATAATAGATTCTGAAAAAACCGAATCATTCATAAGGGGTGTAGCTACTAAAAATTTCCCTGCATATGAAATGAATTTGCGAGCCACTAAACAGCCACCTTCCACCTGACTTCAGGTGGCATGGACATTAAAATCGCTTCGGTGTTGCCTCCAGTCATTAGCCCAAATTTTGTGCCGCGGTCGTAAATAAGATTAAACTCAACGTAACGGCCACGCTTAAATAGTTGGCGCTCCTTATCATTGATTGTGTATGGAGTTTTATAATGTTTGCGGACTAGTTGCGGGTAAATGTTTAAGAAAGCTGAGCCAACATCTTGGTTAAAGGCAAAGTCGTTATCCCAGTTGCCAGTATTTAAATAATCGTAGAAGATACCTCCCACCCCCCTAGGTTCATTGCGGTGGGCGATGTAAAAATATTTATCACATTCTTCCTTATATTTTGGATAGTAGGTAGGGTTGTGCTTATCGCATGCCGACTTCATTGCGGCGTGAAATTCATGGGTATCATCCTCAAATTCAATGGTAGGTGTTAGGTCGGCTCCTCCACCAAACCATGACTTTTCTGTAATTATCATTCTGGTGTTCATATGCACAGTGGGGACAAAAGGGTTGGTTGGATGCGCAACTAATGAAATGCCGCTTGCCCAGAAATTGCGGTTGGATTCCGTGCCTGGAATATCTTTTGAGAATTTGGGGTCAAATTCACCCCATACGGTTGAAACATTCACTCCAACTTTTTCAAAAACTTCACCGTTCATATAGGCCATGACGCCACCACCACCACCTTCGCGATCCCAAGTTTTGCGCGTGAATTTGCACGACGCGCCAACTTCTTTTTCAATCTTCTCAAACTCATTGCAAATATTTGTTCTGAGCTCTTCAAACCAGTTAGCAGCTTTTAATTTCCTGTCATCCACTATAGTGCTCCGCAAGGTACTTATTAGCTTCAAGCGCGGCCATACAGCCGGTACCAGCAGCGGTAACAGCTTGACGGTATACTTTATCCTGAACGTCCCCAGCGGCAAATACGCCGGCAATATTTGTTTTAGTGGAGTCGGCCTGGGTGATTAAATAACCTTCATGATCCATGTCCAGTATACCCTTAAAGAGGGAGGTAGTAGGTGCATGGCCAATGGCAATAAATATGCCGTCGATTTCTACATCAGACATTTCATTGGTTTTTAAATTTTTCAGGCGAGCACCAGTAACACCAAGGGGATTCTCCGTACCGAGAACTTCTTCAAGGGCAGAGTCCCAAATCACTTTAACTTTTGGGTTCTCAAAGAGACGGTTTTGGAGGATTTTTTCGGCGCGCAGCTCGTCACGACGATGGACTAAAATAACTTCACTAGCGTGATTAGTAAGGTATAAAGCCTCTTCAACCGCAGTATTGCCGCCCCCAATTACCATAACCTTCTTTTTCTTAAAGAAAAAGCCATCGCAGGTGGCGCAGCCAGAAACCCCAAAGCCTTGGAATTTTTTTTCAGTCGGAATGCCAAGCCACTTAGCCTGTGCACCAGTGGTCACAATGACTGATGCTGCAGTATAGACATTTCCAGAGTCACCAGTTGCAGTAAATGGCTGCTTTGAGAAGTCGAGCGAAGTTATTTCATCGTTAATGATTTTCGTTCCGACGTGGATGGCCTGCTTAGTCATTTGTTCCATCAGCCAGGGGCCTTGGATTACATCAGCAAAACCTGGATAGTTTTCAACGTCAGTAGTTATGGTTAGTTGCCCACCTGGAGTGAAGCCAGTAACTAGAATCGGTTCCAGTGAAGCTCTTGCGGCATAAATTGCTGCACTATAGCCTGCTGGACCAGAACCAATGATCAATACCTTTGTTTTGAATGTTTCTGCCATTGTTTAACGATTTGAATATTTTTTAGCTAAGTATTTCGCAACGCCTTCTTGAGTAGGTTTCATTGCTTCTTCACCTTGAATCCAGTTTGCGGGGCAAACATCACCGTATTCTTGGTGATACTTTAAAGCATCGATAGTACGTAGAGTTTCTTCAACATTTCTTCCTAGTGGGAGATCGTTGATTAACTGATGGCGGACAATTCCATGTTGGTCGATTATAAATGTTGCGCGGAAGGCGATGGAATCATTGAGAAGTACGTCATAATCACGGGCAATTTTTTTAGTTATATCCGCTACCAATGGGAATTGGACTTGACCAATCCCACCTTTGTTAGTCGGGGTGTTTTTGAACGCAAGATGCGAGAAATGGGAGTCAACGCTCACGCCAATTAATTCGGCACCGCGGTTTTTAAATTCTTGGACTTTGGTATCAAAGGCAATGATTTCTGAAGGGCAAACAAATGTAAAGTCTAGCGGATAGAAAAACAGCACGGTTAGCTTATCTTTACCATACTCGCTTAGTTTAAAAGTATTGTTAAATGAGTTATCAGGCATCACTGCGCTTGCAGTGAAGTCTGGAGCGGGTTTTCCTACTAATACAGCCATTGTTTCTCCTATGGTTTTGTGCCATTCTACACCCAAAAAAACTAGCTTACAAATGAAATTTGACTTGGAAAAGGAGGGGGGTGGTGACTGATGTCTAAATCCTACAGAAGGTTACACTTAGTGTAACCTATGTGGAGTCGATGGCAAGCTATAAATAAAAATAGCCATTATTTAGGGGAAATAATGGCTAGATCTTCAGTAGTTAATAGCTTTTGACTTAGGCAGCAGATTCTTTGTTTTCTGCTTTAAAGTCGTTGGCATAGTTTTCGAAGAAATCTTTCGAAGTGATTTGCTTTTCAGATTTTTTAACTTTAGTGAGGATGAAATCAACCGCTTTTTCCTCAAGCACTGGGCCTTTTAAGCGCTCAAGGTTTTCGGATTTAGAGTAGAAATCAAGTACGATTTTTTCTTGTCCTGGGCGTAACATTGCTTCTGCGTAAACTGCTTGTTGCAGATCAGCATCAGCGATTTCAATGTTGTTCTCACGAGCAGTCTCAGCCAAGATAATACCAAGGCGAACGCGACGACGTGCAATTTCTTTATATTCGTTTTGCATTTGTTCGTCAGTTTTGCCTTTGAACATTTCAGGATTGGTCTTGCGTTGATTTCTAACTTCAGCCCACATCGAATCGAAATCGATTTGGAACATACCAGGTGGAATTTCAAATTTGTATTGTCCGTCGATTTTATCGAACAACATTTTTTTCATGCGCAGACGTGCAAGGCCATTGAAGTCAGATTCAATTTTTTGCTTAATCATTTCATTTAGTTTTTCCATGCTTTCAACGCCAAGTTTCTTAGCGAAATCATCGTTAAGATCTTCTACGCTGTTAGGACGCATAACTGATTGTACTTTAACATCAAAGATCGCAGCTTTGCCAGCAAGGTCTTTGTTATTATAGTTTTTAGGAAACACCACTCGAACTTTGAGAGCCGCGCCTGCTTTAGCACCGATTAGCTGGTCTTCAAAACCTGGTATGAACTGGTTAGAACCAAGTTCAAGACGAATTCCTTCGCCTTTTCCGCCATCAAATACTTTATCATCAACTTTACCTTCGAAGTCAATAAGAACAGCGTCACCCTTGCGAGCAGCATGGTCTTTAGGAGCATCTTCAAAGTTCTTAAAGTTTTTAAGAATATCTTCATGAGCTTTTCTCAGGTCTTCTTCAGAAACGCTTACTTTAAGAGTTTCAATTTCAATTGTGTTCCAATCAATCGCAGGGATTTGAGGGAACTTTTCAACTTTGCAAGTGAAGGTTAAGCCTTTGGTTTCGTCAAATCCTTTAATCTCTACAAATGGTTGTAGAGCAGGGCGAATTGCTTTTTCTTCAAAAATTTGTTTAAGAACAACATCAACTTCTTTTTCGATTGCTGCTGAAAGAAGAGATGGGCCTTCTTTTTTACGAATCATGTTAATTGGAACATTACCATCTCTAAAGCCTGGCATGCTGTATGTTTTTTGTTTTTCAGTCAGTAAGTTGTCGACTTCAGAAAGTATTTCTTTCGCTTCTACGGTTACTTCGAATTCCTCAACCAATCCTTGGTTGCTTAAGATTTTAATTTCCATAATTCCCTAATTATTTTTTTCAAGTAAGATATAAAACATTATACCAATAAAGACAACATATTATTAAATTGACTAATTGTAAACATTGTAAAACTCCATGCTCGCTCACAGGCGATAATTTCTGCTGTATGGGCTGCGAAATTGCATATAAAATTATTGCCTCTTTACACCTAGATAAATATTATGAATACTGTAATTCTATATATAATTCAAAGCCGATGAAGGTTATACCAGTTCAAAATAATTTAAGTTATGCCGATAGTGTCACTACCAAGGATGGAGTCAACACTATCCACTTAATTGTTGAAGGCATTACCTGTGGCTCATGCGTGTGGTTGATTGAAAATACGCTCCGCAAACAAGAGGATGTTGTAAGTGCTAGAGTAAACCTTTCGACAAAGCGCCTGACTCTCGCTTGGCGTGGTTCCAAAGAGGTTTATAAATACATCAATCTGTTAGAGAAGATTGGCTACCGCGCTATTCCTTTTGAGAATGCTGATCTTGAACAAGAGTCTAAGGAAAAGGAGAGCTTTTTGCTCAAGTGCATGATTGTTGCTGGCGTTGCTTCGATGAGCATTATGATGGTGTCTTTAGGAGTCTGGGGTGGAATATGGGATGGCAGCCTTGAAAGTAGTTCGCGTGCGATTTTTCATATAGTAGCGACATTAATTGCCGTACCTGCTGTTGCCTATTCAGGAAGGCCATTTTTTTATAACGCAATCGCTGCGATTAAAGCCAGGCGATCAAATATGAATGTCCCCATATCGTTAGCAATTATTGTTTCTACTTTAATTAGTATTCACCAAGCGTTAGTTTATGGGCAATATACTTATTATGACGCAGCGGTAAGTTTGATTTTCTTTCTACTAATTGGCAGATATTTAGAATTAAAAGCGCGCATCAAAGCACAGGAGCGAGCTAATACTATTATTCTTAGCCAACCTAAGACCATCACTTTAGTGCAAAGAGATAAACTGATTTTAACCAGTATTAAAAATGCCCGGGTGGGCGATATTGCGCTGATTTCCGCGGGCGACAAAATCCCGGTAGATGGTATAGTTATTGAGGGCACTAGCCAGATTGACAACAGCCTAATTACTGGTGAAACATTGCCGAGTAAAGTCACCAAGGGTGTTTTTGTTAATAGTGGGACAATTAATCTAGATTCGCCAATCAGGATTAGGATTACCCGGGTGGGTGATAACACTACTTTAGGTGAGATTTTGAAATTAATGGAAATAGCTGAGCAGGGGCGTGCTAAGTACGTTCGCCTAGCAGACCGGGTGGCATCTTATTACACTCCTTTTGTGATTATATTTTCTACACTAACTTTTATACTTTGGATATATTGGGGTGCAGGCATTGAGCAGGCATTGCTTTATGGGGTTTCGGTAATGATCATTACTTGCCCATGTGCGCTTGGGCTTGCGGTGCCTGTGGTGCAGATTGTTGCCTCCTCTCGGCTGATGGCGCAAGGGATTTTGCCAAAAACCGCAGATGCGCTGGAGCGCTTAGCAGAAATTGATGCAGTGGCATTTGATAAAACCGGGACGCTGACCTTAGGCAAGCCGCTGTGGAAAAATCCACAAAGTTTTTCTAAAAACGAAATAGCCATTATTGCGATGATGGCCAACACGAGTAAACACCCATTGTGTCAAGGTATTACTCAGTCCTCAACGCTTAAAGGTAAGGTTATCGAGATAAAAGGGCAGGGACTTACCACAACTATGTTGGGTAAAAAATACTTGCTGGGGAGCTATAAATTTACCAATGCGACTGCTAAAACAGATAGCCAAATGGAGATGTGGTTTAAAGTAGGTAATGGCACGCCCAAACGTTTGCTGTTTGAGGATAAAATTAAAGTAGATGCGCGCACAATCATTGCCTGGTTGGCTGCACATAAACTTGCGCTTTATTTGATTTCTGGGGATAGGTTACCCGTGGTTAAGGCGGTAGCTAGTCGGTTAAACCTTAAAAGATTTTTTGCCGAGAAATCGCCAGTTGAGAAATATAACTGGATGGTTTCCCTGCAAGAAGAGAAGGTGTTGATGGTGGGGGATGGTCTTAATGATTCGGCAGCACTGCGTGCTGCGCATGTTTCGATGTCGCCATCAAGTGCGCTAGATATCGCGCAAAATAGTGCTGATATTGTGTTTCAAGGAGAGCGCTTGATGCCAATTAAAGAAGCAATTATCGTTGCGCGCGAAAGTAAAAAATTAGTTATGCAAAATTTTGCAATGTCGTTAATTTATAACGCGCTATCCATTCCATTTGCTATGTTTGGCTACGCCACGCCGGTTGTTTCTGCGGTTCTGATGTCCGCTTCCTCGCTGATGGTTATTGCTAACGCTTTGCGCCTTAGGCGACGTTAGGCTTTCGCCTCTTGCCTGTTTGAAATAATTTTCATAACGGAGCAACATTAGCTGAGCTTTTTTGCGGATCGCATCTGGTTGCAGTCCAGCGTGTTGGCAAATCTTGGGGAAATCCACATTATCTTTTAGTAACCAATAGGTAGCGCCTTTACGAATAAATTTTTGGTGGCGAGAGTTTTGCACTATGCAGGCATCGGCAAAGGTCTCAGAAATTATTGCGTGGTAGAGGCGGTAATAACGTTGGAACTCTTCTTGGAGATATTCGCTGTGATCGTCGATATCGGATTTTTTCATTAATAGCTTTGTAATGGTGCTTTGTTTCATAAACGCCTCGATTTGAGTTAAACGATGGGAATATATATACTTTGTTGTGATAAGGCAAGTAATTATTTGCGGGTTTCCCATGGCGCTATTCGTTTTATGAAATCATCGCTACCTTTTAAGAGTTTCAGTTGATGTACTAGGTGGGGCAGGTGAAGTCCGCCCTGTAGTGGTAGTGGAGAAAGTAGCTGGTTTTGGTTTAGAATCTAGTGGTTGGCTACTAGCCGTCCCCCCGTGTTCACGAGGGTGACAAGCTAGGAGAATGTCATCTCCGCGCAGGCGGAGATCCAGCTTTCATGAGGCTTGTTGGTATGCGACCAACCTTGCAACCCGCATAAAACCTGGATACCTGCCTCCGCAGGTAAACAAAGATTCCCCTGTGTAACTACGGTAGTTCCCCTGCATCTAGCAGGGGTCCATGATGCGGCTTATACTAAAGGTGGACCCCCGTGTTCACGTTACTTACGTCCGGAATAAATTTTTGATAACCGCCTAAAAATAATCAAATACTACTGTTTTACTTCATGGTGATGAAATAAGTTGTTTGCTGCGCAAACGATATAATACCAATTCCGTTTTTAAAGTTCACACATGCTCGTTCTCTTCTTTGCAATCTTCTCACGTAATTTTCAGTCGCTTACATCAAGAAAACTCCTTCAAATATCATGATAAGCTTGAAAAAATATAACAAGGGCATAAGAAGCACGCA
>JBIOER010000016.1:0-15595 GCA_044446225.1 Rickettsiales bacterium
CCAAGTTATCCCTCCTCTCATTTTGGCTGAATCAAAAGCACTGTATTGCTCATAGCGCAGGCTTTAATAATTATCCCGGGGATAAGTCCAAATCTCGTCCCCTGCGCAAGTATTTGCCTAGCCTTCCCAAAGGGGGCTGTTGATAGCTTTGAGGAAATCTTTATGGTTGGCTTCTTCTTCCGGAGTAAGGTCAAAACTACGCTTCTGGCGTTGCTGGCGAGCCAGTTCCACCACTTTTTGTTCAGATTTTGCCGCTTCCAAAACCAATGAATTCTGCGCGCCACCGGATAATTCAATATAAACAAGCGCTAGGAGTTCAGCATCAATTAATGCTCCGTGCTTATCACGAGTGTGTAAACTAATATTATATTTTTTGCACAAAGCATCAAGCGATGCCGGACTACCAGGGAACTTCTTGCGCGCCACCATCAGCGTGTCCGTGACCCGCTTGGGATTAATTTGCGGGATTCCCACATAGGCAAACTCAGCATTAATAAAGCCCAAATCAAAATTCGCATTGTGGATTACCAAGTTCGAAGTTCCAATAAAGTCCACAAATTCATTGGCAACATGCTTAAACAAAGGCTTATCCTTAAGAAATTCTGTGGTCAACCCGTGAATCCTGACCACTTCTTCAGGAACTTCTCGTTCTGGGTTGACGAAGCGATGGAAAGTGTTGCCCGTCCTAACTTTATTTATAAGCTCGACGCAACCCACTTCCACCAAGCGGTCACCGCCTTTAGGGTTTAGGCCGGTGGTTTCAGTATCTAATACTATTTCGCGGAATTGCACCATCAATAAGCTCCTTAATTTTCTTAAATGTTCCTGCCTTGGTGGTAGCGGTATCAATTATATAATCTGCCTTTTTAAGGCGGATTTGCTCAGAAACTTGAGACGCCACTATAGCATTAAATTTAGCCAAGGTCATGTGTTTTCTCCGCAGCGCCCTGCGCTTGCGCACCTCCAAGGGCGAGTGCGTTACCATGATATAATCGTAGTAATCTTCCCGTTTGTTTTCCAGCAACATTGGCACCTCAAAAACCACCGACTTGCCCCTTAGCGCGTCATAAAAATCCTGCTGCGTTTTTCTTACTAGCGGCAATATAATCGCTTCAATTTGCCTAAGCACCTTCTGATTATGAAACGCGAGCGCCCCTAGTTTCCTCCGGTCAATTGCTTTACTTCCTACAGCATCAGGAAAGATTTTAGCAATCTCTTTATACCCAATATTACCTACCAAAAGCAGGTCGTGAACTGCTTGATCAGTATCAAAAACGGCGAAACCTAAGTTAGCAAAGCACTCCAAAACGTATGATTTACCTGAGCCAATCCCGCCAGTCACGCCAATAATCACCCCCGTATTCGGGGTGATGGGTATTTTATTATTTTTGTTTCTTTTGCGCACAACCATTGCTATTTTACACCAAACGCCTAAATCACCACAGATACTATCATGGATAAAAAAGTAGTTAATGAAATTTTTCGTCGCTTCTCAGAAAAAAAACCTGCGCCCAAAATCGAGCTCGATTATTACTCCCCTTACACCCTATTAATTGCAGTGGTGCTTTCCGCCCAATCTACCGACAAGGGGGTTAATCGCGCCACCCCACAGCTATTTGAGATCGCCGACACCCCAGAAAAAATGCTCGCCTTGGGCGAAGAGACCTTGAAAAAATATATTAAAACTATTGGCCTGTTTAATTCCAAAGCAAAAAACATCATTTTACTAAGCAAACAACTGCTTGAAAATCACGCTGGCGTTGTACCTAACGACTCTGCAGCCTTACAAAAGCTTGCCGGCGTAGGCAGAAAATCTGCCCATGTGCTACTTAATAGCCTCTGGCAAAAAGAAGTGATCGCGGTGGACACTCACGTACTACGGGTCAGTAACCGTATTGGTTTAGCCCACGCAAAAAACGTTCTGCAAACTGAATTACAACTTGAGAAAGTTGTGCCCAAACAGTGGAAACTTTACGCGCACCACTGGTTAGTGCTACATGGCAGGTATGTTTGCAAAGCACGCAAACCTGATTGCAGCCATTGTTTGATCAATGACTTATGCAAGTTTTCTGATAAAATTCTCGCCTAGCCGCGCATTTCCATTTGCTAAATACGCGCTAATATATTTAACTGGATGCGTAATCAAGGAACAACAATATGAAACTCAAGGAAATCATCGCAATACTAGGCGTGTGCTTGGCTCTAACCTCTTGCGGCATTAAAGGCAGTTTAGAACTTCCAGAAGCTGAAGGACAACAAATGGACGCTGGATACTAGTTTCTAACAATCCACCCGCCACCAAGAACACGAGTGTTATCGTAAATAACACAAGCCTGCCCCGGGGTAATACCTTGGTAGTCTTCAGCCAATTTCACCAAGATCTCATTTTGATTATTATAGATAGTTGCTATTTGCCCGGAATGCGCCGAGCGCAACTTAACCTTACATTCTAAGCCCTCTTCAGGGATAGCGACATGCCCAAGCCAATTCAGGTCGCGCAACTTTAAAGCTGCTGAAAACAGGTGCTCCTTACCACCTACCACCACTTCTTTAGTTTCTGGATTAATCTTAATAACATAGAGCGGCTCACTACTGGCTATGCCTATACCGCGCCGTTGTCCAACCGTAAAATTAATAATCCCCTCATGAGTTCCGAGTACTTTACCTGTAACGTCAACAAAATTTCCTTTATCCAGCGCTCCCGGCCGCAGTTTTTCGACAATCGCAGCGTAATTACCATTGGGCACAAAACAAATGTCTTGGCTATCTGGTTTATCAGCGATCTCCAAACCGTAACTCCTGGCTAATTCTCTGGTCTTATCCTTAGTAAGCCCCCCGAGAGGAAACAACAAAAAATCTAATTGCTCTTTTGTGGTGGCGAATAAAAAGTAACTTTGATCCTTATTAGAATCAATCCCCTGATGCAATTCTGGCTTACCCTCAACGATAATTTTCTGTACGTAATGCCCAGTGGCTAATTTATCTGCACCTAAGTCTTTAGCAACTTTGAACAAATCCCTAAACTTGACACTTTGGTTGCACTTAACACAAGGAATGGGCGTTTCGCCCCGCAAATAACTATCGGCGAAGTCATCCATTACTGACTGCTTGAAAATGCTTTCGTAATTCAGTACGTAGTGCGGAATGCCGATTTTCTCAGCCGCCATTTGTGCATCGTAAATATCAAGCCCTGCGCAGCATGCACCTTTTTTGCCCAAGCTAACGCCATGATCGTACAACTGCAAGGTTACTCCAATCACTTCATGCCCTTGGGAAGCAAGCATTGCAGCAACGGTCGAGCTATCCACTCCACCTGACATGGCAACAACAATCTTCATTTTTTGAGTCATATTGCCGGCAAGTATAGCACATTTAGTCAGAAAAGCTACTAAACACGGTAATACTCTCGGTACCACTTAATGAGCCGTTTCACCCCCACCTCAATTGCGGTGGCGGGATTAAATCCCAGATCTTGGGTCGACTCAGTAATATCGGCATAAGTTTCAGGAACTTCTCCCTGCTGCATCGGTAGATACTGGCGAGTCGCCTTTTTACCAATCTCATCTTCAAGCAACTCAATAAAGCGGAGTAAATCAACCGGCTGATTATTACCGATATTATAGAGCTTGTTACCGACATAACCTTTCAACTCAACTGCGGCGATAATCCCTGCCACGACATCGTCAATATAGGTAAAATCACGTCGCATATTGCCATGATTATAAATTTCAATCGCCTGATTTTCAAAAATCTTTTTGGTAAATTTCATCGGCGCCATATCCGGCCTGCCCCACTCACCATAAACCGTAAAAAAGCGCAGTCCAATCATCGGGGTTTTATAAAGATTATGGTAAGCATAACTCATAAGTTCATCCGCGCGTTTAGTTGCCGCGTAAATATTGGCGGGCTTATCAACGCTATCTGCCACAGAAAACGGAACCTTATCATTCATTCCGTAAACCGAACTGGAACTGGCATATACCATGTGCTCAGTCGCACGAGCCAATTCAAGGATATTCAAATGCCCCTCAACATTGCTTTTGATATACGCATGCGGGTTCTCCAGCGAATATCGCACCCCTGCTTGCGCAGCCAGGTGGATAATTCTTGCGCAGCCATTGGCAACTTTCTTAAGCCCTTCTAAATCACAAATATCTAATTCATAAAACTGGAAGTTTTTATGTTGGAGTTTAGCTAGACGCGCTTTTTTAAGGTTAGGATCATAATAATCGTTGAGATTGTCGACTCCAATCACGTAATACCCACGTTCAAGCAAAGCTTTACAGGTATGAAACCCAATAAACCCCGCTGCACCTGTGACTAAAATCTTCATCTAAACCTTGTAATCTTCGTTTATGATATTATTATGCAACCGAAGTAAATTCAAGGAAACATGCATAGCATCGCACTAATTGTTGCTGGCGGAAAGGGCTTAAGGATGTCTTCAGATCTTCCCAAACAGTATTTGGAAATTTCTGGAAAATCAATTCTTACCTCAACCATCGAGAAATTCACCAGTCATCCCCAAGTGGCTGCGGTGAAAGTTGTCATCCATCCTGAACACCTTGAGCTTTATCAAAAAGCTACCAGAGGTATTAACCTTCTTCCCGTTAGTATGGGCGGTGAGCGCCGCCAAGATAGCGTTTTTAATGGCTTAAAAGATTTGCGGCAATACCAGCCCCACAACGTTTTAATTCATGACGCGGCTCGACCATTTGTTAACGCAGATATAATTACCAACTCAATTGAATTGCTCAAAAGTTTTGCAGCGGTAGATGTCGGGGTAAAACCAAAAGATACGATTAAACGCAAAGGCACTTTCGAGATTATTGACCGCGAGCAGCTTTATTGCACGCAAACCCCGCAGAGTTTCCACTTTAGCAAGATATTGGAGCTTCATCAGGCGCACTACAACGAGACTTTCACCGACGATATCGGGCTGTACTTAACAGAAAGTAATCACATCGGTTATGTCGAAGGAAGTTATGAAAATATTAAAATTACAACCCCAGAGGATTTATATGAAATTTCGCGTAGGAACCGGTTTTGATGTTCACAAATTTGACACCACTCAGGGCGAGTATACGGTGCCGCTATGCGGAGTGCCTGTTGCTCATACTCACAAAGTTCTAGCCCATTCAGATGGTGATGTTGCGCTCCATGCAATAATGGACGCAATGCTTGGTGCAGCTAGTATGGGAGATATTGGCGAACACTTCCCTCCATCAGATATTAAGTGGAAAGATGCTAACTCGGTTGACTTACTAAAACATGTCCACCAACTCATCCAAAAAAAAGGTGGGAAAATCGCCAACATTGATGTTACTATAATTTGTGAAAGGCCGCGCGTAAGCAAATTTAAGCCTGCTATGGAAGCAAAGTTAGCTGAAGCCCTTGATCTTGAAAAAGACCAAGTGAATGTTAAAGCAACCACCACTGAGAAGCTTGGCTTTACTGGCAGAGAAGAAGGAATTGCTGCGCAAGCTGCTTGTTTAATTTATTTTGATTAATTGTGCTTAACAACCCTTACGATTTGAAATTTCTCAATGCTGCACGTGCTAATATGCGCGTCAAACCTCCATTTGCTTGGTATACCATTGTTGTCACTTGGTTTTATGTGGGAATGATTTCAATTGCACCTGGTACCTTAGGTAGCATCGCCACCTATCCCCTCTATTTTTGGATTACTGAAACGGCTGATGGCTCTGAAGATATCTCCGCTATGCATAATGTACTTAAGAAATTCTGGGCGGTTAGTGTATTCTGTTTTGCTATTGGTTGGGTCGCAATTATTAAATTTCAACAAAAAACCCGTACCTTCGACCATAAAATGGTCGTAATTGACGAAGTGATTGGCATGTTTATTACCTTAGCCATCTCCTTTGATTGGGCGTATGCAATAGCCAGCAAGCTTGCCTCCAATTTTGACATGAGCGAAAGGAACTTCGCGTTTCTAGTGGTGTTAGTTGTTTTTAGGTATTACGATATAATGAAGCCCTTCTTTATCGGCGCTATTGATAAATACTATAAAAAACCGTTAGGTGTAATATTAGATGATGTAGCGGCCGCTGCTTTTTCCGCTTTGACAATATTTATCCTGCTAAAAATAACTGATTATTTTTTATGATGAGCAAGCTCGCGAAAGAGTTAGTCACCAAAGCCAAAGCAAACAATCTCAAGATTGCCACTGCAGAATCTTGCACCGGCGGGATAGTATCAAGCGCAATAACTTCTATTTCAGGAAGCTCGGAAGTCTTTGATCGTGGCTTCGTTACCTATTCATACGAATCCAAAACAGATATCTTAGGAGTAGACGCGAAAGTAATTAGCAGTAAAGGAGCAGTCAGCAAAGAAGTCGCCGCGAAGATGGCTCAAGGGGCACTAGCAAATTCCAACGCCGACCTAAGTGTCGCCATTACTGGAATCGCCGGGCCACTTGGCGGCACCCCTTCCAAGCCAGTAGGCTTGGTGTGGTTTGCTACGGCTCGGGGCTCAGAAATCAAAACTTATCAATTCAACTTTACTGGCACGCGTAGTAAAATTCGCGAGAAAGCCTCGATTAAAGCCCTTGAATTACTTCTCAAGATAATTAATTAAGCGCCAGACCAGACAGACAGGCAAGATCTCCAGATTGTAAAGTAACAGCGTAATAGGTGTTGGTGACCAGATTTGCACATCCTGATGTTTGCGCCCCGTCTACCGACATAAATTTACCGGAACTAGCACCAGTAAACACCCCATTACTTACCATCCCATCGTCGATTTTCTCATCAATACTAAATGCATCACCGATAGTTAAACCTGGTTTAATCAAATTATCTTGAATCGTCCCATGGTACGTTGCATTAGCACCAATAAAAAGCACATTAGTCGTCGAGGGGAAAAAATTAGCTATCGGCATGACCCAATCGACTCCATTAAAATCAGAACCAGTACTTGGTGTATCACCTTCACAAATGTAATACCCTGATCCTGCATATTTGCTGATCGGCGCATTCACACCGGCTGTAAGACCAATCACGCTCGCGGGTACCTGCGCAATATTTCCATTAATTAAACCCGCAAGCGCAAGTATTTTTAACGCTGGGCGCACCTCATCACCTGGCGTACCCGCGGTTCCGGCATTCTGCGAAGTTTGAATCTTTCCATCACCATTTCCAACACACGCTCCCGCCATAGCCCCACATAAAGGAGCTGGCCAAATTGTTTCTGCAGAAACCATATCGCCTGGAACGGCATCATACTTATCCACAAAAGTCTTATAGGCCGTTTGATAAGTCTGGATCTCAGTAATAGTTGCCCGAAGTTGCGCTTGGTCCACTAAACTCTGACCCGCGGTAACTCCTGCGATGATCAAGCCAATAATGATAATGACTATCGATAGCTCAACTAGTGTAAAACCTTTTTTCATAACCGCTTCCATTAATTTAGCGCCATACCCAGTATGCATCCTTCAGAAGTATTAGTGACCAGATACACCCCAGTAGTTGCGCATTGTCCTGAAGCCACATCAGCTCCATCAATTGCCATTAATCTGCCTGAATTTGCTCCCGTAAGATTTGTCCCGCTCGAAGCGCCATCATCAATTTTTTGATCGACACCGTAGGCGTCCTGAGGAGCAAGAGCACTAAATACTAGATTATCAATCTTAGCTGAATCTTCTTTGCCGAAGAACACCGCATTAGTAGCCGCAGTGAAAAATCCCGTTGCCGTACTAGTAGGCATGGTTGCGCTGGTATTGCTGGGCGTGATTCCTTGCGCGATGAAATAGCCAGTACCAGTTAACTTGCTGCTTGGTGCATTAAGTCCTGGACTAAGAGCAGTTGTTGCTCCCTGAGCAGGTACAACTTGAATCCCTGAACTGATAAACCCCGATAATGACAAAACTTTTAATGCCGGACGCACTTCATCACTCGGTATCACTTCGGTGGTTTGTATTATGCCATCACCATTACCATTACAATCCGTGGTGGCAGTTGTTGCGCATACCGCCAATGTCGGCCAAAATGCCGACGCGGTTAGCATATCTCCAGGAACTGCGTTGTATTTCGCAACAAAACTATTATAAGCGCTTTGATAACTTTGTAAGTCAGTAATCACAGATCTGATCTGTGATTGCTTAATCATGTTTGCACCAACTGCAATACCTGCAACCAAAAAGCCAATGATTACAATCACAATCGATAATTCAACCAATGTAAAACCGCGCAAAGCTACTTGCTTTTTCATTATAACTCACTTTGTATAGTTGCTTATATTATTTTAGCTACAATTTCATCCCGCTGGCAAGCTGGAAGTTTGATGGGATCCTTTAGTTTAAAGCCAAACCAATAACACAAGAAGCCGCACTAGAGTTGGCACCAGAAACGTTATAAGCGCCAGTTGCATAATTTATACAATAACCCGCTGTGGTGTCATTACCATCGGTAGTCATAAAATTACCCGTGATTCCTCCCATAAAAATGGCGTTAGTAGTTACTGGAAAGAATCCTGATGTAAGGTCATGTTTAAGCCCTAAGTAAGCTTTACAATCTTATACCCACCCACTTCATCCAAAACCGTATAGCCCATTGCTTGGATTTTATCGCGGAAAATATCTGCGGCAGAAAAATCCTTAGCTAATTTCGCCGCAAGACGTTGCTCAGCCAACGAGTAAATCTCTGCTGGTATAATGTCATGCACCACTTTCATGTTAAGCCCTAAAAATTGGCAAGCAGCAGCTAAACTAGATTTGTCTTCTTTGTAAAGTTCATGCAATCTAGCAATGGCAAGCGGCGTATTTAAATCATCGCATAATGCACTCATGAACTGCTCATCTTGCTGCGCAGAAATTTCAATCCCCTCGCACGCCAGCCGGAATTTAGTTAATGTGGCAGCGGCATCTTCAATTGCTTTTTTATTGAAATCAAGGGGTTTACGGTAATGCGCGGTCATATAGGAAAAGCGAATACTACTCCCGTCAATTCCTTGATTTAAAAGATCATGCACGGTGGTAAAATTGCCCAAAGACTTACTCATTTTTTCACCTTCAACGGTTAAGAAACCGTTGTGCACCCAGTAATTAGCAAATGGCGCATGATTTGCGCATTCACTTTGGGCGAGTTCATTTTCATGATGCGGGAACATCAAATCCGCACCACCACCATGAATATCAAACGTTTTGCCCAAATGCGTTTTACTCATCACCGAACATTCAATATGCCAACCTGGGCGACCCAAACCCCAAGGACTTGCAAACGCAAAATCTTTTTCAGCCTCGGGAGCTGGCTTCCACAAAACAAAATCCGCCGGATTTTTTTTATAAGGCGCAACTTCAACCCTAGCTCCGGCAATCATTTCATCTACCGAACGGCGCGAAAGCTTACCGTAATCTTTACATGAATCCACCGAAAACAGAACATGCCCTTGGTGAACGTAAGCATTTCCAAGTTCAATTAGTTCATTAATCATGGTAATCATTTGCGCAATATGCGCAGTTGCACGCGGCTCAACATCTGGCAATAAGCAGCCAAGCGCTTCCATATCCCCGTGATAATAATCGGTCATGCGCTTAGTTAGATGGGAAATTTCTTCTTGATTTTCACGCGCCGCGTTGATGATCTTATCATCAACGTCAGTGATATTGCGCACGTAAGTAACTTTTTTATATTCATGTTTAAGTAACCGATAAAGCAAATCATAAACCACTGCTGAGCGCGCATTACCCAAATGAGGGCGATCATAAACGGTCGGACCACACGCGTACATTTTGATATGGTTTTCGTCGATCGGTTTGAACTCGTCTTTCGTACGAGTTAAAGAATTTGTTAAGTGTATTTTCATTTTTTATCTACCCAAAGTTTGCCCAGGACAATTCTGCCCATGCTACCACGTTTAGCTTGCCAGATGTGCGCATCTTTCATCGATGTTGACGCCCAAGATAATCCCTCTTCAATATTAAACAGGCGCAAATCTTTCATAAAACCTTGTTTATATTTTTGCAATGTTACACCTTTGCCGCGCTTCATTACCGGAATTTCTGCAACCGGAAACAGTAACAACCTACGATTCTCACCCAGAATTGCCACGGTATTGCCAATAAGTGGCGCGCAGAATCTCACATCACCTTTATCACTAATCATGACCACTTTTCCAGCTTTGGTTTGCGCGAGCAGATCGCCACCGGTCACAATAAACCCTCGCCCATCATTTGCCGCTAACAAATATTTTTGCTCCGGATTATAAAGGAAAGCAGTAATTACATTTTCTTCGGGAAGGAATTCAAATAACAAACGAATCGGATCACCATCGCCCTTTCCTTTGGCTATGCGGTCACAATTAATTGAGTACGCCTTACCATGATCGGTGAAGAAAATCAGTTTATCGGTCGAAAGCGCTTGAATCACATAACCTTCGCTATCACCTTCCTTATATTTTATTTGGGCAAGGTTATGTCCCTTAGTTGCTTTTAGCCACCCCATGCTCGAGAAAGAAATGGTGATTGGCTCTTTCTCAATAAATGCTTCGAGATCTGGCGCTTCAACATCAGGTAAATCGGCGATGATGGTTTTACGCTTGCCGTTGTTTTTAGAGAAATCGGCTTTAATTTGTTTTAACTCCTCCGCCAAAACTTCATCAAGCTTTTCCGGATCTTTAAGGATCGCAGTAATCTCCTTTTTCTCTTTTTTAAGATTGGCATCTTCGGTGTTAATTTGCATTTCTTCAAGCTTACGAAGTGAGCGAAGTCGCGTATTTAAAATTGCTTCAGCTTGACGATCAGTAAGCTTGAATTTCTCCATCATCAAATCTTTCGGCTCATCTTCTTCACGAATTATGCGAATGATTTCGTCCAAATTTAAATAGGCAATTAACAAACCCGCAAGGATCTCCAAACGGTCATTGATCTGGCCTAGGCGATTATTATATTTACGTGTTAAAATAATCCGCCGATGCTCTAAAAACTCTAAAAGGATTTGTTGCAAACTCATCACACTCGGCACGGATTTAGCATTAAGCACGTTCATGTTAAGCTGAACTTTTACTTCCAAATCAGTAAGTTTAAATAGCGATTCCATAATCGCTTCAGGTTTGATATTGCGCGTTTTAGGAACTAAAATAATGCGGATATCTTCCGCTGACATATCTTGGAAAGTATCTAAGAAAGGTAATTTTTTATCATTAAAAAGGTCGGCCATTTTTTCAATTAGACCGCGCTTCTGCACTTGGTAAGGAATCTCTGTTATTATAATGCGGTATTGATTTCTCTCCAGCTCTTCAACGTTCCACTGCGCACGCAATCTAAAGCTGCCGCGGCCAGTAGAATACGATTTTTTTATCGACTCAATCGGCTCAACTAATACTCCACCCGTGGGAAAATCTGGGCCTTTCACATATTTAAGCAATGACTCTGCAGCTGCATTCGGGTGCTTAACTAAATGCACGCAAGCATCGCATAGCTCCGCTAAGTTATGCGGCGGAATGGAAGTCGCCATACCAACGGCAATTCCTTCAGTACCGTTAGCCAAAATATTTGGGACTGCCGAAGGAAGAACTACCGGCTCATCATCGTTGCCATCATAATTAGGGCGGAAATCAACGGTATCCTTATCAATATCTTTTAAAATAAGTAGCGCATACTCAGTTAATTTTGCTTCGGTATAACGCATTGCGGCTTGGTTGTCGCCATCGACTGAACCAAAATTTCCTTGCCCCTCAATAGTTGGGTAACGCGACGAGAAGTTCTGCGCCATCCGCACCAAAGTATCATATACCGCAACTTCACCGTGGGGGTGATATTTACCAATTACGTCACCGACAATCCGCGCGCACTTCTTAAAACCACTTTTGGGGTCAAGCTTAAGTTGCAACATGGCAAAGAGCACCCGGCGATGGACGGGTTTTAGCCCGTCCCTTAGATCAGGAAGTGAACGTGACATGATGGTCGACAATGCGTACGCCAAATAGCGATCGCCCAGCGCGTCCTTAAACTCAACTTCTTGTATGTTTGTATGGTTTGCCATTCTTAGGTAACACTACCTTAGAATAGAATAATTTTCCATTATTTATTCAAAGCAGGTAGAGCTTATGCTTGGGAACGAACTACCATCCTCGTTTCTAGCATCAGGAAATGAAGTATGAAAATGGGCAATTTTCCACTCACCCTCAGTATTATCGGCAACAATACTACCGCGTAAATGCTCAACATACAGTGCTTGCCCACTTACAACTAACTTCACCGAGCAATCTGCTGCCGCCCAATTATCATTACTGTTAGGTGCAAAGAAATTTACAATTATTTCACCGAATTCTGCTTGGCTCCAATCACGGGCAAGCTGAGTTTCCATCGCTGACTTACCCAACCAATATTCGTCTTTAGCGCTTCCCCAACCTGAAAAATCTTCTTTAAACAAACCGAGTGTAGTTTGCATATCCCTAGCATTATACCCATTAATAAATTGAGTTAATAGCTGCTGTGCAGCTGTGGAATTAGTCATAAGTTACCTTTAAAAAGTTGTAAGCATATTTATAACACATACCTTTAAATAGTATGTCCGCGATATTTACTGACAAATTGTAAGCAGCTCTAAGTTGCTTCTAAATTCACACTTAATTTTAATACGCTGCAGGTAAGTTTCAACTGTCCGATCAGACACCCACATAATCCGCGCAATCTGCTTGCAAGAAACGCCCCTCGTATAATAATGCAGCGCCTTGAGCTCTTGACAGGACAACTGCACCTTTTGGTGATTTATGAGCAGCTCAACCCCTCCACTACGTAGTGGGATCTTATTAAAGTTCTGGTCGCGGCGACCAACAGTTAACTGCACTGGTTTTTTATTAATTTCTGCGATTAACTTTTTCTCGCTAGAATCAAAGTTAAGTATAAAATCTTCAATCGCGCTTTTCTTGTTAAGGTAAAACGTCCCTGCGTTTTCAATATGTTTAGGAAGCGCTACCGCTATCATATCGTAATAATTTTTACTGCGCCTAACTAAAGTAACCCCATTATGGATACCAAGTTTTTGTTTTGCCAATTGGACAGGATTGGCAGGCAAAGCTTCGTCCCACATAAACCAATAGGCAAATTGAGATGCCTGCTCTTCGGCAAAAGAAGAGTAGATTAACTGCGTATCGTTGGTTTGACTGGCAAATTCTTCTAGCAGACTAGTATCATTAGTGAGCAAGCTATAAGACCCATCAAGATAGCATCTAAGATACTGAAAATAACTAAGGCCATTTTGCTTACGAAAGTTCTCGGTAATACTTTCGATCCTTGGTTGCAGCTCGAGCGTAAGGTTTGCATATAGCATATGCGCATTGTACCATCTAATATGCTGCTTTTCAATACAATTGTCCTTGTCGCCAAGCATTCCAGCAGCTATAAATACAAAGTGCTTTTGCATCACAAAAACTTTTTAGGAATCAAAATGACCGCCACGCAAAAACTACCGAATTGGAATCTAAGCGCACTTTATAGCTCGCCTGAGGATCAAAAAATACCGCAAGATATCAGCCATCTCGAGCAAGAGGTCAAAGGATTTAATAGTAAATATAAGGGCAAGATCAAAACGCTTACCAGCAAAGAGCTAAGCGCATGCATAAAACAATACGATGAGTTAAATGATTTACTTGGCAAGCTACACAGCTACTCATTCCTCTTTTATTGCACTAAAGTTAATGACCAAGTGGCACAAAGTTTCCACCAAAACACCGAGGAAAAAATCAATGAGCTAACCAAGGATTTAATCTTCTTCACCTTGGAGATTAATCTGATTGAGGAATCTCACCTCAAGGAATTACTAAACGATGAAAGCCTAAAATTCTATGAGCCTTTCATCCGCGATAGTCGCGTGTGGTTGCCCCACCAACTTTCTGAAAACGAAGAATCAATTATTCATGAGAAAAATTTATCCAGTCGCAATGCCTGGGTGCGACTATTTGACCAAACGTCGGCCAAAATTAAATTCCCTTTTGAGGGCAAAGAATTAACCGCCACCGAGATTTTTGCCAAACTTTCTTCTTCCGATGCTGCAGTAAGAAAAAATGCGGCCGACTCAATTGGCGAAGTGTTCCAAAAGAACATCGAGATTTTTGCCTTTATTCATAACACCCTCATCAAAGATAAAGAGCTGGAAGAAAACCGCCGTGGCTTTAAGCAACCGATTCAATCGCAAAACCTTTCTAACTTAGTTGAAGATGAAGTGGTGGAAGCCCTAATGAAAGCTGTTAAAGCAAGCTACCCAGAACTATCGCACCGTTACTACCGCATTAAAGCTAAAATGCTGGGCATGGAAAAACTAAATTATTGGGATAGAAATGCCGCTCTGAGTAATGATGAGGAAACACCAATTGCTTGGAATGAAGCGCAGCGCATTGTACTTGACGCTTACAGTGGCTTCTCGCCAAAAATGGCCGAAGTAACCGAAAAGTTTTTTGCCAATGATTGGATCGACGCCGAAGTAAAAGATGGTAAAATGGGTGGCGCATTCGCCCATCCCACTGTGCCATCAGCACATCCCTTTGTCATGCTAAACTATCAAGGTAAAAAGCGTGATGTCATGACGCTTGCCCACGAACTCGGGCACGGTGTGCACCAAGTGCTTGCAGGAAAGCAAGGCTGTTTGATTTCGCGCACCCCGCTCACCTTAGCTGAGACTGCCTCGGTATTTGGTGAGATGCTCACCTTCCGTTCGCTAATTGCCAGTGAAAAAGATGAAAGCAAAAAGAAACTGATGATTGCTTCTAAAGTTGAAGATATGCTCAATACCGTAGTGCGCCAAATTGCGATGTGTGATTTTGAAACCAAACTTCACGACGCGCGCAAAGCTGGTGAATTAAGCCCCGAGCAGATCGGCAACATTTGGTACGAAACACAAGTTGCAAGTTTTGGCGACTCGATTGCTCTTGACGATCGTTACAAAAACTATTGGTGCTATATTCCGCATTTCGTCCACACACCTTTTTATGTATACGCCTATGCATTTGGAGATTGCTTAGTAAACTCGCTTTACTCCGTTTACGAAAACAAAGAGGTGGCTAACTTCGAAGACAAATATCTGGAAATGCTTGCCAGCGGTAGTCGCCATCGTTACCGCGAATTATTAAAACCATTTAATCTAGATCCTTCTGACCCAGCTTTTTGGCAACGCGGCCTTAAAGTAATTAGCGGGTTTATTGATATGCTCGAATAAATTTCAGCTCCTCTTTAGTGAGGAGCTTTTTATCAATTAATTTATGGTCATAAGGGACCTGTGTCAGCGTTTGAAATTCCAAGAAGCCCTTGGTTTTAGACTTTATTACCCTAACTAAATTCTCAATTCTTATTCCGTATTTACCCTCTTGGTAATAGCCGGGTTCGTTAGATAGGATCATATTCTCTTCCAGCACAACCCTAGTCGGATTTTTGCTGATCGCTTGCGGCCCCTCATGAACACCCAAGAAATGCCCAACTCCATGCCCTGTACCATGGTTGTAATCTAACCCCGCTTGCCATAAGTATTGCCGCGCTAAAACATCTAGCTGTTCACCCGTTGTACCAACGGGGAACTTCGCCATCGCAATCGCTAAGTGCCCCTTGAGAACCAAGGTATAATTCCTGACCTGCTCTTTGCTAGGC
>JBIOER010000017.1:0-14997 GCA_044446225.1 Rickettsiales bacterium
AAACAACACCCGTCTCATTCAGTAATTCCTTAGTTATACTAATGCTGTGTTCCCAGTTTTTCATTTGCTCGGGGTCATTGCCAGGGAAATCTGCGTGGTACACCACTTCTTTAATGCCAGACTGAATGATGGCTTTTGTACATCTTGCACAAGGCATCCACTGTGCATACAGTGTGCAGCCTTTAGCGGAAACACCATTAAGCGCGCAATGCAAAATTGCATTTTCTTCAGCGTGATTTACTGCTTCGTACTTGTATTCTTTATCCGTATAACGGTATTCCCGATCCATTACCCCACGCGGTAGCCCGTTGTACCCAGTAGATCTAATTTCCTTATCAGGGCCGATAATAACCGCCCCCACTCGCGTAGATGGATCTTTACTTTTCATTGAGACTAAATATGCCATGGTCATGAAATATTGATCCCAGTTATAACTATGCAACATTTTTAAGCTCCTTTAAATTTCCATCGTTAACATTACCGCTATAAACTGTAACAGCTTCTCCAGAAATTAAAACTCTATTTGGAATATTTTGGCATTTAATTACCCCTCCCCTTGCCGATGCTTGATAAGCAACCATCTCATCTTTGCCAAGTTTTTCAGCCCAGTAAGGAATCAAACGGCAGTGGGCAGATGCACAAACGGGGTCTTCAGGTATGCCAACTTTCGGTGCAAAATAACGCGAGCCAAAGTCATATTTAGTAGACCGTGCGGTGGCAATCAAAGCACGAAACTCAAGCTTTGCTAACTCGTCTAAATTTGGAGTTAGCTCAAGGAGTTCAGCTTCTGTGAACTCGGCAAATATACAGTTTTCCCCCACACCAATGAATGATGGTTTTAATGGGGTTATTTTTGCTAAGTCAATTGCCTTAGCAACGGGATTATACTGTGGGAAATTTAGTTTAAACCATTCACCGTTTTTAGTACATGTAATTTCACCTACTGCACTTTGATAGGTAATTCTACTGGCGTTTTCTAGTTGTTCGCTAATTAAAACATGGGTCGCAGCGATGGTGGCATGACCACATATCGGCGCCTCTGAATGGGGTGTATACCACTTAACATTATAGTTTTGTGCCGTAATTTTTTGGATAAATGCCGTGTTTGAAAAGCCTAAGTCTTTTGCAATTTCTTGCATTCTTTGCGCATTGCTAAAATCATCAACAATACACACACCTGCGGGATTACCCTTAAATGGATGCGTTGCAAACGCATTTACCGCCCAAATCTTCGTCATATACCAACCTGAATTTGGGGGGATAATATCAGCTAATTGCTATTACGACAACAACTCAATATTACCACCGATTGCGGTAGTGTTGATGGTTACAATCCGCTCCGTCATAAAGCGCAGCAAGTAATGTGGACCACCGGCCTTAAAACCGGTTCCCGAATTATTTTCACCGCCAAATGGCTGCGTCCCCACAACAGCACCAATAATGGTGCGATTGGCGTACATGTTACCAGCTTTTACACGTGAAGTAACATGGTGAATTTGTTGCTGAATACGTGATTGGATGCCAAAAGTTAGCCCAAAACCAGTAGCATTAATATCAGCTATTACTTTATCTAGATCTGCTGATTTATAGGATGCAACGTGGAGTATCGGTCCAAAGTTTTCTTTCTTAACATCCGCAATACCTTTAACACGAATAATATGGGGGACAAAAAAGCTCCCCTGCTCTAAATGTTTATCAATGGCAGATTTATGAATGGCTACCATATGTTTTTTCATCACTTTAATATGGGCGATGAGCTCTTTTCTAGATTCAGCAGAGATTACAGGCCCCAAATCTACTGAAAAATCTTGCGTGTCCCCAATTTTTAATTCATTAGTTGCGCCAATAATTAAATCTAATAAAGGTTTATAAATCTCCTCTTGAATGTACACAACGCGTAGAGCCGAACAACGTTGCCCAACACTACCAAAAGCTGAGCGAACGATTGCATCCGCCGCTTGCTCAAGTAAAGCCGAGCTATCCACAATCATAGCATTTTGCCCACCAGTCTCAGCAATAAACGGTGCAATTGCTGTATCACGCGCTGCTAATGTTCGATTAATCGCATACGCTGTTGCAGTAGAGCCAGTAAAGCATACGCCTTTAACTCGATTATCTTTTAAGAGCACTTCAGAAATAGAGCGCCCGGAAGCAAAAACGATGTTGAGTGCCTTTGCGGGGATGCCAGCTTGGTGCATTAGTTTAACCGCATGACAAGCAATTAACGAGGTGTTCTCCGCCGCTTTAGCAACTACTGTATTGCCTGAAACGAGTGCAGCAAGCACTTGGCCAGAAAAAATCGCTAATGGAAAATTCCACGGACTAATACATACAAAAGTACCACGCGGGTGCATGCTGAGCTCATTTGACTCGCCGGTATATCCAGGAAGTATGGTAACTTCTGCGCAAAGTTTACGTGCTTGATTTGCGTAATAATAAGCAAAATCAATCGCTTCTCTAACTTCAGATATTGCATCATCAATTGACTTACCGCTCTCACGCAGTAAAAGTGCGTAAAACTCATAACGGTGTTTGCCTAGCAAATCACCAAAATTTTCCAGTGCCTTTGCCCGCTCTTCAACTCCAATTTCTGCCCATTCATCATTGAATTTATCCGCAACATCTAGTGCCTCCAGCAGTTCGTTCGCATCACAGCGATACAATTTCCCCACTACTTTAGAATGATCGGTGGGCTCAAAAACTTCTTTGAAATTCTTTTTATCAGCAATCTTTTCAATGCCTGCAATTATCGATACCGCCTGATAAGCAGTAGTGAAATATGTAGATGTTTTCTCATATAATTCGTGGAGTTCCAGCCGGTCACCAAGATCATGCCCAGTTGAATTTCTTCGCACCACACCATAAATGTGAGCAGGCTCTGGCAATTTTTCTTCTTTCTCTAAACTACGGCGCGATTTACTGAGCGGATTTTCCACCACTTCATCGACCGATACTTCTTTGTTACTTACAATATTCACAAACGAAGAGTTCGCCCCATTCTCAAGCAGGCGGCGCATGAGGTAAGCAAGTAAATCCTCATATTTACCCACTGGCGCGTAGATCCTGCTATTTGAGCGACCTTCAAGCACTTTATCATGAAGTTGATTCCCCATTCCTTGAAGCTTTTGGAACTCAAAGCGCTTACGCCCTGCAATTTCTCTAATTGCTGCAATAGTATAGGCATTGTGCGTTGCAAACTGGGGATAGATAGCATCTTCGTGAGCAAGCATCTTCTGCGCACAAGCTAGATATGAAACATCGGTAAATTCCTTCTTAGTAAACACTGGATACGATGGTAAGCCAAGCTCCTGAGAAGCTTTTATTTCGCTATCCCAATACGCCCCTTTAACTAGGCGCACGGGAATTTTCTTACCAGTTTGTTGCGCTAATTTTATAATCGCATCAATCACATAAAACGCCCTACGGCCATATGCTTGCACCACATAACCAATTCCGTGGTAATTCTTAAATTCCGCGTGGATAATCAACTCGTGCAATACGCGAAGGTAAATGTCCAAACGGGTTGCTTCTTCCGCATCAAAAGATACGGTAATTTCAGCTTCACGCGCCAACTTACATAAGTGAACCAACCTAGGTAGTAACTCCGCCAGGACTTGCTCCTCTTTATTCAGCAGCACTTTGGGGTGCAAGGCGGTTAGCTTAATTGATATATTAAGTTGATCGTAAATATCACCACTAACTTTGAACTTAGAAATATCATTAATTGCTTTAATGTACTGCTTATAGTAATGGTCTGCCTGCTCTTGTGTACGTGATGATTCGCCCAAGATATCAAACGATAATTTGTAACCTTGCTTAATGTAATTTTTGGCATTTTTGAGTGCTGAGGCCATGTCCGAACCCATGATAAAGATGTTAGAAAGCATCTTTATTGCCTGCTTGATTGACTGAAGAATTACTGGTTCACCCAGTTTGTTAATCATTTTCGCTAGCGAAAATTTTGACTCAGAAAGTGTAACTATTTTACCAGTTAATAAAAGCCCCCAAGTCGATGCATTTACAAACGTGGAACCACTTCTGCCAATGTGGCTTTTCCAATCTTTATTTTTAAGTTTGTCGGCGATCAAGGCTTTAGCTGTATCACTATCAGGAATTCGTAGCAGTGACTCTGCCAAACACATAATAGCCACACCTTCTTCAGTAGAAAGGCTATACTCATTCATAAAAGATTCCACACCTGAATGCTGCGCCTGACGTATGTATTCAACATAGCTGGCTGCTTCGTTTTTCACCTTAGCAAATTGCGCAGGAGACAGCTCGATAAAATCAATCAATTGCTGCACATGTTTCTTTTCGTTAACAAAAGTATTTTCACTAATTTTAGCATATTCCTTATTCAGGTCCTTGAAGCTAGCAACCATATTCCTCACTTGCAAATGTCCGATTACTGTATAGAACTTAAAGTAATTTTTCTAGCGGTATTTTTTTCTAAAACCATACTTTACAACGAATTGCTCTGGTATATACTCTAGGTCAATAACACTTTTTTTTTGAAGACGTGAAAGAAAATTTTGAATTTGATAAACTTGTCTTAGCGATTGCGCTAAGTATTTTTACGGTGGTTTTTAGCATCAATGTTGGGGGTTTTTTATACCGCGTTGAGCGCATCCCACCCGTTAAAGGTTATGTCGTAGAAATAGTCAATGCCACTGCTGGTAGCGAGGCGCCGCGTGAATTACCAGCGGTGATTCAAATTGGCAAAATTCTTGCCGCAGCAAATGTTGAAGCAGGCAAGCAAATATTTAACAAATGTGCTATTTGCCATACAGGTGGCAAGGGCGAACCAAACAAAGTTGGTCCTAACTTGTGGGGCATTATTAGTCGACAAACCGCACAAATGCCAGGCTTTGCTTACTCTCCTGCGATGGAAAAACTAGGCAGCGAAGGACATAAATGGACTTATGAAGAATTGTACAGGTATCTATTCTCTCCTAAAAAGCACGTACCAGGCACGAAAATGGCATTTGCTGGGCTTAAAAAAGATGAGGATCGAGCTAACTTAATTGTTTACTTGCGCACACTCGCTGACTCTCCATTACCACTTCCTACCCCTGAAATTGATGCCACACCTGCCGCAACTCCAGCAGCAGCACCTGCCCCTACTACTAAAAAATAACTTATTGGATGTACTTATGTTTGAACACATTGCACAATTTTGGTTTTTACTAGGCGTTATTCTCATTATTATGGAAGTCATGCTCGGTATGACAATTGTTTTGCTGTTTGCAGCCCTGTCAGCTTTTTCAGTGGGGTTCTTGTTATTTATCGAAAAAATTGGCACGATGAATATTACGTCTCAAGGCGCACTATTCTTAACTTTTATGCTGATTTGGGCAGCATTACTGTGGCGAAGACTTAAAGCATTCAAAGATCTTAAAAATCCCAAAGATGAGTATACTAATTTTGTCGGGCAAACGGCGACTGTTATTCATGATTTACACAAGGGCACAGCCGGCTCGGTCAAATGGTCGGGCACCACTATGAACGCACAAATTGAGCCAACTTCAAAACATGACTTGTTTAAAAAGGGCGAAGAGGTTACTGTAGTAGCTGTAAAGAACAATACATTTATCGTAAATAAGGAGTAGTTATGGACATTGGAATTTTTGCAGTATTATTTGCTGCTGCTGTTATATTATTTTTAGGCGTTAAAATCGTTCCTCAACAAGAGGTCTGGATTATCGAACGCTTAGGTAAGTTTGAAAAAACAATCGATGCTGGCCTGAGCTTAATTTTACCTTTCATTGACCGCGTTGCATATAAGCATACCCTCAAGGAAAGAGCGATTGAAGTTCAAGAGCAAACTGCCATAACTCAAGATAACGTTACCTTACTTTTAGATGGCATTCTTTACGTACGTGTAGTGAACCCTAAAGATGCATCATACGGAGTGGAAAACCCCTATTTCGCGGTCAGCCAATTAGCACAAACTTCAATGCGTTCGGCATTTGGTAAAATGCCTTTAGATAAAACGTTTGAGGAAAGAGATGTGCTTAACACCCAAATCGTACTCGCCATCAACGAAGCTGCGAAAACTTGGGGTATTCAATGCATGCGTTATGAAATACGCGATATTAAGCCTCCGGTAACCGTCCTTAAAGCAATGGAATTACAAGTTGCGGCTGAACGGCAAAAACGCGCGCTTATTCTTGACTCTGAAGGTAAGCAACAATCGCAAATTAATCTTGCTGAAGCGGAAAAAAGACAGGTTGTCCTTGCTTCAGAAGCTGCATTAACTGATCAAGTTAACCGCGCCAAAGGTGAAGGTGAAGCTATTATCACCGTTGCTGACGCTACTGCCAAAGGTATTGAACGAGTCGCTTCAGCTCTGCAGTCTAAGGGCGGTGATCAAGCTGTTTCCCTAAGAGTTGCTGAGCAATATATCGATGCTTTCAAAGGTCTTGCCAAAAATAGTAACACGCTTATTATACCTGCTAACACTAACGATGCGTCTGCAATGATCGCTCAAGCATTGACGGTGTTTAAAAGTATAAACCAAAAGGATAAGTAATCTATGGAAGTTATAAAGAACGCCACATCTTCAGTCACGACTGCATATAGCAAAGTTATTGAAGCATTAAGGCATGGTGGCGGAATTAAAGGTTGGCTAAAATCATATCTCGAGTTAGCTAAGAACCAATATAATAATTTAATTTTTGCATTTAAAAATTTTAGCGACGTTAACATCAAATTAGGTTTATACCACCTTGAACGTGGTAATTATTATGATGCGCGCTTTCGTTTTCGTCTAGTAAGTTGGTTTGATAAAAACCGTCCCGAACTTCCCTACTACATAGGAAGGGCTTTTTACGAAGACGCAAAGCCAGCTCGCGCTAAGTCGTATATTGACCAATATATTGAAAGTGGCGATGAACTTTACCTTATAGAAGCACTCTATACGAGAAGGCTGATTAACAAAGATACTTCAATTGATAACATCCCTTTCACTATTACCGCACACTTTTTCAACATCCTTGCCCCAGTTTATGACGTTATTTACCTTGAAGATGATAACGCTCCACAATATTTAGTATTTAACTCCCTAAACAAAATCCTTAATAAAATCGGTAAGCCCATTGCTAATACTACCCTTGATCTTGGTTGTGGCACAGGAATTATGGGGTTTCTATCTCGCTCAACTAAAATTTCTAGTGAGATAACCGGTGTGGATATTTCTGAAAAAATGTTTGAGCTAGCCAAGTCATTAAAATACGACAAACTGCCTGTATATAGCCAAGTAGAACACACTGACGCAACGAGCTATTTATCTAAGCTTCCCGCCGATAAAAAATTCGACCTTATAACTTGCACCAATGTGATTAATTATATTAGTTCGCTCCAAGAATTTTTTGCTAAAGCGTATCAAGCTCTTGATACTAGTGGGATTTTTGTTATAGTCTTCAAAATTAATAAAGGCGAAGACAACGCACATTTTGACTTGGAGATAGAAAACTTCAATTACAATCCAAAATATGTTGAACAGCTTTGCAAAAATTTGAATTTTAAGACTCTTGAGCAGGATGCAACCAAGCTAATAGACGGCTCAGAGGGTTTTTATATGATTTTACAAAAATAATTAGTTCTGTTAACCATTTGTTAACTATATTTGGGGATACTAGTTTTAGGAAAAGCGTACACACATTATGAAAATACTAACCAGACTTGTTATAACAGCTATTACAGCAATTGTGTTCCCAGGATTTGTGGCCAATACACAAGAATCTCCTCATGAGAATGAGCAAGTTGCAACGCATCAAGAAGTACCAATCAAAGAAACCGATGCAAAATTTACTGATTTTAACGATTCTGATTTTAAAGATTACGAACTACCAAATGCCCAAGCAGCAACCATTGAAGATCCGATCGAACCATTCAATCGCGCAATGTTTGCCTTTAATAAAGGCCTAGATACTATAGCCCTCAACCCTTTGGCGCATACTTATCGTGCCATTGTTCCTAATTATGGTCGTGATCGCATTGATGACGTGCTTGCAAACCTCAGAGAGCCAGTAAACATGGCCAACTCTATTCTACAAGGTGATCCTGACAAGGCGGGAAGAGCTATGGGGCGCTTCTTAATTAACACTATTTTAGGTGTTGGTGGCTTAGTTGACGTAGCTACCGAAGCTGGCGTTGCTCAAGTCAACGAGGATTTTGGTAAAACACTTGGTTATTATGGAGTCGATACTGGACCTTACTTAGTTCTCCCCATCTTAGGACCATCTTCGGCTAGGGATTTCCCTTCACTTGGGATGGATGTTGTGATGGATCCTTATACTTGGCTGGCACCTACTGACGCGTCTTATATTAGGTCTGGAGTTAAATTATTAGATATGAAAGAATCATTATTAGATCCAGCTAGTGACATTGAACGCACTTCACTTGACGAATACGCTACATATAGAAGTATTTACGCACAAAAGCGTAAGTTTAAAGACAACACCAATTTAGGTAACTAATTATGAAAAAGCTCCAACTCCTTTTTATACTGTTTGTATTTGGTTGCTCAAATGCAGTTGCCGGAAACACAGCTCCTGTTAACGCATTTGTCAGCAGTACATCAGATAAAGTTATTCAAATTGTGAAGTCTTCAAGTCAAAATAATGCTAAAGAAACGCAGTTGACGGCTTTGTTCGAACAGGTGATGGACATTGACTGGATTGGTAGATTCACAATTGGGAGCTATTGGAATAGCTTAAGTGATGCACAAAAAGGCACCTACCTAACTTCCTATAGAAAGTTCCTGGTTTCTTCGTACGTTCCAATCTTTAAAGATTATAATGGCCAAAGTTTCAAAGTGAAATCCGTCAAAGATATGGGGAATGATTCTTACTTAGTTGAGACTGAAATCACCGCGCCGAATTCTCAAGTTGCCTCTAAAGTTGAGTACCGCATTAAACAAACTCCTAGCGGCTATAAAGTTCGTGATATTATTGCCGAGGGTGTAAGTATGATCAATACGCAACGTTCCGACTTTGGTTCGGTACTAACTGAAAGTGGTTTTGATGGCTTAAACAACAAGTTACTTTCAAAAGTTGATAGTGCTTCTTAGGTATTGCTCTACAACTTAAAAGTTTTTTTCCATTTGATAAAACAAAATTACAGGTTATCGTTTTTAGGTAACTCTTTTGTGGAGAAAAATTATGAAACCTAGCATCGCTGACAAATTGCAAGAATCTAATACCTTACCCAACAATTATCAAGAATTCATCAACGTAATCGCACTTAGCAAATTGCGTATCGAACAAATTGAACCATTGCTAGAGAAGGATAATCTTGTGCAAGAGATCACCCAACAAGCTAGTGAGATATTAAAAAACATTCCAGAACCAGCTGAGTACACAGCATTAGAAAACTTAGAAAATCCAATACTCGACCCAAATGAGGAAGTTAAAAAGCACCTCAGCGAAAAATTCGATGGTTTTGATTTCACCGCTAAAACCTTAGGAACTCCCAAAGATAGTTATGTGCAAAATTTATTACAATTTTTACGTTTAGAAAATGAGGTGCTAATGGGCGGTGCTAATAATGAACTTATGAGTTCCGTTAAAAATGCACAAGATTATAATGCAAGATTTGCTGAAGGGGATGATAAGGATAAAATTGTTGCCCAAGATATTGAGACTGCTATCGAAAAAATCGAAGATGAAACTAATGGCTTTGTGGGAATAGACCCAATCCTGGCAAAAACTTATGAACGACTGCATATAGAACCTTTTGCTATAACTTATTTAGTTGATTTGCCAGATCCTAAGCCCAATAATAGCAACCTACCTTATTTCCTTGGAGCATCTGTCCTCGGCGTGGCTTGCCTCTCCTCGCCAATTATAACTGGATTAAGTATTGGGGTGTGCGCGGCATATAGTTACTACCACCAACCACAAGAACTAAATTTCACTACTGTCTCAACCACACTGGGCGGAGTATTTCTAGCTCTGGCTTTAGCCCATACCTTCATAGATGCAGATACCGCCAGAATTATCGCTGGTTCAACTGCAGTAGGCTTTGCATGCGTTACACTTGGTGAAATTTGCACTAAGCATTTTGACTCAATTAAAAGCTTTGTGCAAAGAATTGCCGATGAAACACTCGGAATTAATAATCAAGCAGACCAACATCAGCATTAACCCACTGCACGCTATGGTTGTGCTTGTATAGGAGTGAATTAACTTAAGCATATATTAACACCAGGCCATAATCTTAACATAAATCTCCTTGCCATAAGCTATTTCTGAGTTTAAAAGTTACTGAAAATAGATAGTAATTATGCTCCAAGTGTCTAAATGGAAACTTATCCTCGCCCTAGCGGTTAGCTTCTCGGCCATTTATTTCTCTTTACCCACCTTTATCCACCCAACAGCGAATAGTTTCCTCGAACGTTTTTTACCTAATAAAAGGGTGAATTTAGGGTTGGATTTGCGCGGTGGAGCTTACATTCTGCTCGACGTAGATATGAATTCTTATCAAAAGGAGCAAAACAACACTTCAATAGAGCAGATTCGCATTAAGCTAAGAGAGCAAAAGATCACCGCAAGCAACTTCCAAATTCTTAATAACCAAATCATTTTTAGTGTTACCGACCATTCTGATATAAATAAAGCGATTCAGGCAGTGCAATCCGCACTTGGTTTGCTATTTAAAGTTGAAACCAATGATACCCAAATAACAATTACTCCGGATGATTCCTACATTAAAAACATGAAAAACGAGATGATGGCGCAGACAATTGAGATTGTCCGTCGCCGTATTGACGAATCCGGCACTAAAGAGGTCGACATCCAACGCCAAGGCGATAATTACATACTAGTTCAGGTTCCTGGCGCGGATAACCCTGAAGAAATCAAAAACCTCCTTGGTAAAACTGCTAAAATGACTTTCCATGTCGTTGCCGACCAAAGCATTACTCAGGCTGCAATGCAAGGCACCCTACCCTTAGGTTATAAAATTCTTCCGTTAGAAGAGAAAGACGCTGCGCGCAAAACTTTGGTGGTTATTGAATCTAGGGCATTACTTAGTGGCGAACACTTAGTTGATGCGCAAGCAGGGGTTGATGAATATTCCCGTCCGGTGGTAAACTTTAAATTTAATAGTATTGGTGCTAAAATCTTTGGTGATATTAGCACACAAAATGTAGGTAGGCAGCTAGCTATTGTATTAGATAACAAAGTAATTAGCGCACCAAATATAAACGAACCGATTCTCGGTGGATCAGGAAGGATTTCTGGCAGCTTCACCATTTTAGAAGCTAATGAGCTTGCCTTACTGCTTCGCGCCGGCGCCTTACCCGTCCCCCTTCATGTTGCCGAAGAGCGTACTGTTGGCCCGAGCCTTGGATCAGACTCCATTGAAGCAGGCAGCAAGGCAGCTATTATTGGAACAAGCTTAGTAGTAGTCTTCATGTTCATTTTTTACGGCAAGTTCGGTATGTTTGCTAACTTTGCACTGGTGATCAACTTGTTAATGATTATCTCATTACTCACGTTGTTTGATGCAACATTAACTCTTCCCGGCATTGCTGGCATGGTACTAACCCTTGGAATGGCCGTTGACGCCAACGTCCTAATTTTTGAACGGATTAAAGAAGAAGCACGTAAGGGACGCAGCCCACTTTCTGCAATTGAAAGCGGCTTCCAGTTTGCCTTTGCTACTATTGTGGACTCCAACTTCACCACCATTTTAGCTTCATCGATTTTATTTTTCTTGGGCACTGGCCCGATCAAAGGTTTTGCAATCACTCTAATTATTGGGATTAGCTGTTCAATGTTTACAGCTATTACTTTAACTAGGTTAATGCTTGCATTATGGTATCGTAAAAACATGCCAAAAACATTACCTTTATAGGAAAAAACTAGTGATAGGAAGGTTAAAAGGAAATTTTCATCGTACATCTCTGCGGCAAAAAATCATTGTATTGATGTCCGTAGTCGCAACAATTATTCCTACCACCCTGCTCTCACTTTTAATCTATACCTATTACCACTTTGGTATTGAGGCGATGTTTAATGATAAGATCTCGCAAGCCGTTTCAAAAACTTCAGAAATTGCCACCGCCTATTTACAAGAGCATAAAGACTCCATTCAGGCGGATATTCTTGATAGTGCCAAGCTTGTCGACCGTAACTATTCAACTTTAGTTGAGGACCCTAAACTTTTTGACCCATTACTTGATAAGCTAGCTGAACTTAGAAACCTTTCCGAGGTAATGATCTTCCGCCCCCCTAATCAAGTAATTGCAAAAAACTCATCTTCTTTCTCGCTGATATTTGAAAAATTCCCAGATGACATCTATCTTGAGAAAGCGCAAGATGGCCACGTAGTTATTTTGGAATCCGAAAACGCCGACAAAGTGCGCGCCATTTTAAAACTCAATAACTTTACCGATACCTACCTTTTGGTAGGGAAATATATTGATACCGATATCGCTAAGTTAGTTAAAGACTCTCAAGGCTCAGTAAATCTTTACAAAACATTGGTTACTGATACTAAAAAAGTTCGGATGAAACTTGAATTAGCATTTTTAGTTGCGGTCTTACTACTTTACGTAACTACGATCATGGCATCAGTGCGTTTGGCAAAATATATTACCAAGCCAATCAATCGCTTAGTAGAGGCCACTGAAAAGCTAAAGCAGGGCGATTATTCGATCACCTTACCAGAAAAATCTGGTATTGACGAAACTTCCATTCTTACCCGCGCCTTTAATGAAATGACCTCAACTCTAGCTAACCAGCGCAAACAACTTGTGAAATTCAATAAAGTAATTGACGAACGTAGACGCTTTATTGAGGCGGTGCTTTCCGAGATTACTGCCGGCGTTATTGCCATTAACATCCAAGGAAAAATCACCCTCTCTAATCGCTCGGCGCAAGATTTGCTAAACTGCCCTGGTAAGCAGCTAGATTATAATGAAGTTTTCCCTGAAATAGCGAACATGCTTGAGCAAGCTAAGCTTAACCCCAATGCTATTGCACAAGAGCATTTGGAAATTATGCGTGACGATAAGAAAAAACACTTCTTCGTCCGCATCGGCGTACAAAAGAATACCGATGATATTATTGAAAGCTATATCGTTACTTTTGACGATATCAGCGACCTGGTGTCTGCTCAGCGAACTTCTGCATGGTCTGACGTTGCAAGGCGCATTGCCCATGAGATTAAAAACCCTCTAACTCCTATCAACCTTTCAGCTGAGCGGCTCAAGAAGAAATACTCCAAGCAAATCACCGAAGATCGCGCTAATTTTGAAAAATACCTTGATACTATCATCCGCCATGTTACTGATATTGGGCAAATCATTGAAGAGTTTGTGGAATTTGCTCGTATCCCGCAGCCTAAACTCAAGAAGACCAATATCATCAAAGTTATTCAAGAAGCAATTTTCACTCTCAGCGTCCCGTTCAAATTCATCGAATTTGAATTTATGCCGGAATCTAAAACGATGACCGCCTTGTGCGACGCCTCGCAAATCTCCCAAGTAATGATTAACTTGCTTAAAAATTCAGCCGAAGCAATCGAACAGCACTTATTACACGATGTTAACCTTAAAGGTAAAATCGTTGTCCATGTGCATAAAATTGCCAGCCACACCCTTGAAGTTGCAATACGCGACAATGGTGGTGGCTTTAAAGAAGAGATCCTTGATAAAATATGCGAGCCTTATGTTACGACCAAAGTCAAGGGAACTGGCATAGGTTTAGCTATAGTAAAGAAAATTATTGAGGATCACGGTGGAGTAATCCGCTTTGAAAATTGCCAAGTAGGTGCAACTATAACATTTAACTTAAAATTAACAGGAGATGATTCAAATGAAGCCTAATAAACATTTACCGCACCAACACAATCTGATGGGAATCTGTTTTATGCTCCTTCATGTAGTTGGACTTTCAATTCTCTACGCAACCGCTAAATTTCTTACTAGCGAATTGAACTCTAATTTGGTGGTATTCCTCTACAAATTCACCATTCTAATTATGGTTCTTCCCTGGTGCTTAAGTGAGGGGATTTCTGGCCTTAAAACAAAAAAAATCCACATACACATTACCCGAGCAATTTTTAGTACCTTGGGATCTCTATGCATGTTCTATTCACTAAAATACCTTCCACTTGCAGACGTGACAGCGATAACTAAAATGGAACAAGTGGTTCTACTGATCATCGGCATCTTGTACTTCAAGGAAGTTGCCACCAAAACTAAAATGATTGTGATTCTCCTGAGTTTTTTAGGAGCAATGATGATTATTCGACCTGACCTCTTTTCTTTTGGTAGGCCGGTCGAATTTAAAGGCTTTAATTCTTATTATCTGTTCGTGTTCCTCGCCCTACTCTTTTGGTCAATCAACAGTACTTTTGTAAAAGTACTGGGTAAAACCGAGAAAACGAAAGTGCAGCTCTTTTACGTACTGCTCTTTTCAAGTTTTATCTCTTTCCCAGTATCGTTTATGCATTGGTATACCCACTCAACCTATATGGGAATTGATTTTAGATACCCAACTCACTTACTTGAATGGGAAAGCTTTGGTCTTCGTCCTGACCATATGAAATATATATTACTGCTTGGAATATGTTATTTCAGCCACGTTGTGGGGAACTTCAAAGCCTTCAAACATGCTGAACTGTCGATGGTAGTACCGTTAGATTACCTCAGGTTAGTGCTTGGTGGACTATTTGGTTACTTTATCTTTAGCGAACAGCCGCTAACTGTTGCAATCGTTGGTTATTGTTTCATCATTGCAGGCGGAGTGACGCTTGTTAAATACGAGCACCGCAAGGCTGTGCGCCGTAAAAAAAATGATGACTCAACATCCACATTGGATCAGCAGTAGTTATTTTGTTGACCATTTAGTAATGTACGTGACAAAACTCGCCACTAGAGGACAAGGAAGTTTAACTTTGTCGTCCTCTAGTGCGTGCTACTTATGTCCTTGTTATATTTTTGCAAGCTTATCATGAAATTTGAAGGAGTTTACTTGAGGTAAG
>JBIOER010000018.1:0-14847 GCA_044446225.1 Rickettsiales bacterium
AACATTTGTTGCTACAATGAATCCAGTATTAGCACCAACACAGTCACCATTACCAGTTGCACTCGCGCAATTTGGAAAAAATGCTTCACCATTTTGGGTGTCACCAGGAACAGCATTGTATTTAGCACTAAAGCCATTAAACGCAGTTTTAAACGTATCAAAATCGGTTACTACTGATCTTAGTTTTGCTTCTTCAATTAAGCTTGTTCCTGCTGCAATACCTGCAACTAGGAAACCAATTATCACGATAACTATTGAAAGCTCTACTAACGTGAACCCTCGTATCGCCTTATTTTTATATTGTTTAGTCATGGTATACCTCTATATGTTTAGTGGCGGATTATTCGCGCCTATACAACAAGAGTACCAGGTAAAGATTAAAAAAAAGTTAAGATTTCACGGTTTTGACATGGCTAATCTAATATTTCTTTATACCGCTTAAAAATCTTGTTTTTAGTAGGTTATCAGTAGCAAAACTACCGATAAAATGGCTGGTAGTCATGAGAGAATCCTCTTTGCAAACCCCGCGGTCTGTCATACATTGGTGCTTAGCACTAACAATCACTCCTACTCCTTGAGGGGCTAGCGCGCTGTTAATTGCCTCAGCAATTTGCACAGTAAGCTTTTCCTGGATTTGCAACCGCTTGGCAAGCACTTCCACCACCCTAGCAAGCTTACTAATCCCCACTACCTTTTTATTGGGTATATAACCAATATGCACATACCCTGAAATAGGCAACATATGGTGTTCGCAGGTAGAGCGCAGACGAATATTTTCAAGCAATATGATATCTTGATAGTTTTCAACATCGGTAAAAGTTTTACTCAGAATTGCAGCGGGGTCATGCGCGTAGCCGCCATAAAACTCCGCAAAACTTTTCACCACACGTTTGGGAGTGTCTTTCAGTCCTTCGCGACTAGGATCTTCTCCGATGTATCTGAGCAGAGTTCTAACTGCTGCCTGGGCATCTTCCTCGGTTACTTGAGGATTAATCGGCACCACCTTTAGCTTTTCGATTTTTGCGTTCATAGTATAATCCTGGTAATGGTATTAGTGATTTGTAAATTCCTGGTATTTGGGGTTGCAAAAGAAATGTTTATCTCAATTCTTTGCGCTGGCAAATAGCTATTTGCAATTTCGGGCCATTCAATAATTGAAAGCGCGCTGGTAAGCGCCTCATCAATACCGATATTAGCTATTTCATTTTCATCCTCAAGCCGGTAAAGGTCGAAATGCCAGACAGGGAAACTATCCGCATCATAAACATTTACAATATTAAAGGTAGGGCTAGTTACTGCAATATCTTGCACTGACAAATGTCCTAGCAATAGGCCGGCAAAAGTTGTTTTACCGCTACCTAAGTCCCCTGTTAGCGTTACCACGTCGCCCAGTTGCAATTGCACAGCTAAACGCCCTGCAAAATCTTTGAGGCTATTAATGTTTAATGAATTAATTTTCATCTGTTGCGAAATCAAATATTGAAGGGAGGGCAACAGGTTCTGGTATTTTAGTTACTTGGAAGCCATCGAGATTTTGATTAAAATCCCTCCAGATTTTTGCAGGAATGGTACCTCCGGAAATTCGCTCCATTGGTGAATTATCGTCATTACCCACCCAAATGCCCGTTACTAGTTTATCGGTAAATCCAATAAACAATGCATCGCGATGATCTTGTGTCGTTCCAGTTTTGCCATAGGCGTTTTGAAACATCAGTCCTGCGTTACGCCCGGTTCCACTCTCAATTACTTTACTCAGCATAGCTTTCATATCACTTACCACACTTGAGCTAATTTTTTGCTCGCTGATTAATCCTGGATGTTGGTAAATAATTTTATCATTAGCGTCTGTCACTTCTAAAACTGCATAAGGGTTGACTGAAACACCATCATTTGCAATATGTGCAAATGCGGCAGTTAGGTCGAGCAAGTTAACATCAATACTACCCAATGCAATACTCGGCAAATTAGGGATATGATTATCGATACCAAGGCGGTGCGCCATTTCAATAACTTTTTCGCGGCCAATTTCTTCTGAGACTTGTACCGCTACCGTATTAATTGAATGCGCAAATGCGTATTCAACATTCATTTGTCCTGAATATTTATTAGTAAAGTTACGCGGCGACCACATTGGCAAACCTTTGGCTTGGAAATATGAGCGCTGTTCATCGACATACTCATTTGATGGAGAAATACCACTTTCCAGGGCAGCCAAATATACAAACAGCTTAAATGCCGAGCCTGGCTGTCTTAAGGCATTAACCGCACGGTTATATTGCGACCGCGAGTAATCCACCCCTCCCATCATCGCCTTAATTGCTCCGTTTGGCTCCATGACGATGCCCGCAACTTGGCTGGCTTTGCCTGCCAGCATTTCTGCTTTATGGCCAGCTGTTGCCGCCTCCAAAGTATTTTGCAACCCCAAATCCAGCGTAGTGAACACGTTAATATCTTGATTCACCGAACCGATTTTATCCTGAAGTTCTGCAAGTACATAATCGGCAAAATATGGGTTCTTTAGCATGCCATGATTAATTCCCCTCGCAACAACTTGTGGTGGACGCGCTTTCCTCGCCTGTTCTTTAGTTATAAAACCTTCATCAACCATCCGGTCGAGCACGTATTTAGCACGCGATACTGCCAGCGCAAAATTATTAGCCGGCGAATACCTCGAAGGAGCTTTAATCATTGCCGCAATAATTGCTGATTCATATAGATTCAAGTCCTCAGTTCTTTTGCCAAAATAATAGCGCGCGGCACCATCAATACCATATACCCCTCGCCCCATATAGATACGGTTAAGATAGAGGGTGAGTATCTGCTCTTTGGTAAATTTTTGTTCAAGTTGTAACGAGATAATAATCTCCAACAACTTACGTTTCATGGTTTTTTCAGGGCTAAGATAAGCTATTTTTGCCAACTGCTGGGTGATAGTACTACCACCTTGCACATATCTGCCTGCCTTAAGATTCACCGCGTATGCGCGGATTATCCCCCACATATCAAAGCCAAAATGCTCAAAAAACCTCTGGTCTTCAGTTGCAACTACTGCGTGGATTAAGTCTTGCGGAATTTGTGAATATACCAACGGCTTGCCATAAAGGTCGCCATATTTGGCCAATACTTCGCCATCTTGAGTGCGAATACTAATTTGCGGGCGGCGATCTTTTTGGGCAAATTCTGTTAAATCAGGGAGATCTTTCGAATAATAGGCAAGCACCAAACCTAAGATGATGGCGCCCCACAATATAACCACCGCTAAAAAACCAAAAAAAGTCCTCCACAAGCCTTTCGACTTACGGATACTACCTTTTTTTGATTTATGTACTTTCTTCGCTTTAATCATGGCCGCTAGTATAGCGTAATTTTTGGCAAATATCTAGGTTAGAGATTGGGCCGCACATCTAGAAACAATAGTAGTGGTAGTTAATACAACCCTTCTTCATCTGGGCTAGCTTTATCGCCTAGAACTACATGGGGATTAGGTTTGGCAGAATCTGCTGCATCACTGGTTTCATCCGGATCATTAGGAATACCTCTAAAGGAGGCGGCATCTTCGGAGCGAATAGGCTCATTAACTATACTTTGCGTCCGCGAGAATACTCCTGGGGATTTGCCAGTACTCACATCAACTTTTACAAATTCCAAGCCGTTAGGAACATCAAACTGCTTGTCTGGCATATCTTTGAGTGCTTGGGTCATAAACTTTATAAACACTGGTAACGCCACTGTTGCACCGCTTTCTTTGCCACCTAAGCTTTGCGGATTATCGTAGCCAATGTAGACACCGCAAACAAGGTCAGGAGAAAATCCAATAAACCAGCTATCATTACTGTCATTAGTGGTTCCCGTTTTACCAGCTAGAGTTTTACCAATTGATTTCGCACGTTGAGCTGTACCACGCTGAACTACTCCTTCAAGGATTGAAACCATCTGATAATTAATCTTTGGTTCAATAATGTAATTGGCAGGATAACGATACTTAGGAACTTCATTAGTTTTAAGAACATTCTCTTCACTGGCAACACATGCCTGGCATTCGGTTAGGTCAGTTGTATAAATAACCCTTCCTTTACGGTCAAGAATTTTATCAATGAGTTTTGGGTAAACTTCCATGCCGTCACTAGCAAATGAAGTGAACGCTGAAGTCATGCGCATTAAAGTAGATTCATAAGCACCGAGTGCCATTGAATAGATTTTGGGAGGACTATTGTAAACATGCATGCGCGTTGCCACATCACGTACCGAGTTAATTCCAATTTGGGTAATCAAATAAACAGTGGCCAAGTTACGCGACTTTTCCAGCGCAGTACGCAAGGTAATTTCACCCATGAACTTGCCTTCAAAGTTTTTCGGCGTCCAATCTGGCATACCAGGCCCTTGAGGGACTGAAATCGCCTCATCTTTAAGAATTGAGGTCGAGGTATAACCCTTTTCTAGAGCCGCCAAATAAACAAACGGTTTAAATGTAGATCCAGGTTGTCGCATTGCCTGAATAGCGCGATTATACTTACTTTCCTTAAAGCTAAATCCACCAGACATGGCAAGTACCTTACCCGTCCTGGGTTGCATTACCACAATTGCACCGTTAACTTCTGGAATTTGTTGCAGCGAACAATCATCTTTATTTTCACCACAACTCACATAAATAACATCACCTTTTTTTATGGCATCTTGAGCAGCCTCAATTTTTTTACCAACATAACCTTCTTTTCCAACCCGTTTCCGAGCCCATGCTAGCTGGCTGAGCGGCACTTTTCCTTTACTGCCATCTTTAAAGCCGATGATGGCATCATTGGCTGATGATAAAACAATTGCGGTAATCCATCCCACCGACCGAGCCGCTGGATCAGCTTCAAATTCTTTTACAACTGGCTTCCATTCATCATTTTTAAATTCAACATTAGCAATTGGCCCTTTAAAACCGTGCCGACGATCATATTCGATTAGCCCTTGGCGAAGCGCATCATCAGCATATTTTTGCAGGTCTTTATTAAGGTTGGTATATACATGATAACCTTGGGTATAAGCATTAGTTTCACCGTAAAGGTCAATCATCTCAAGCCTGACACTTTCTGTAAAATATCCGTTATCCAAGATGGATTTTTCAAAACGGTTAGTAAGTTTAATCGGCGTCTCTTTGGCTTTTTTTGCTTGGGCGGGGCGAATAAAATTTTCTTCTAGCATACGGTCAATCACCCAATCCCGTCGTGCTTTGGCCTTGTTAATATGACGGGTTGGATCAAGTTGTGAAGGCGCTTTAGGCATTGCGGCAAGCAAAGCGGCTTCCTCAAGCGTTACATCATCCAAATCTTTATTAAAGTAGTTGAGCGCCGCAGAAGTCACCCCATAACCACTATTACCTAAGTAAATCTGGTTGAGATATAGCTCAAGAATTCGGTCTTTTGAGTATACTTTGTTAATGCGGTAAGCAAGGATCGCTTCTTTTACCTTACGGCTCAGCGAGCGTTCGTTAGTAAGTAAAAAGTTTTTCACCACTTGTTGGGTAATTGTTGAGCCGCCTACTGGGTTGCTGTCGGTAGCGATATTGGCTACGTTTTGCATCGCCGCACGCATAATTGAGAAGATATCAATCCCCGGATGGTCGTAGTAGTTTTTGTCTTCAGCTGCCAAAAAAGCATCAATTACCACTTGGGGAATTTCTTCAATTTTTCTAAAAATACGCCGCTCGTTAGCGAGCTCGGCCATTAGGTCTAGCTCAGAAGAATAAATGCGCGAGATAGTTGGAGGGTCATACTCTTGAAGCTGGTTATAGTCTGGTAGATCCTTACTGTAATAAATGAAGATTGGCAGAATAAACAACCCAGCCAGGACGATACAGCCCGTAAATACCGAGCACCAAAATCCCAATTTTTTTAGTATTTGCTGTAACATTGGCAATCAAAATACCACCACTTGAAGTATCTGTCGATATTGATTTTGGGATAGGTAATACCAAATCCACTTTTAAAGTCAAACTACTTGCCCGTTCAATTTTCGCGATGCTTTACATTTATCAACTCACAAGTTATACCAACTTGATTTTAATCAAATTTGCAACATGAAACTCGATACATCATCAATAAACAGTCTAGAGAAGAACACGCAAGCCACAGTAGACGCGGTGACAACTTTATCCGCAATTGCCGCCGGGAAGAGTATTATTAGACCCCCATTCGTATCTTGGGAGGTCGATAACACTCCTTTAGGCGCTTCTCCTATACTTTCTGGCAGCAAAGCATGCGCGGAAATCGCGCAAAATCTTATCGCAATTGTAGCTGGCTCAACCGAACTAGCCGACTGCTTGCAAATTAAATTTGGTATCTCGGCTTGCAAGGTTCTTGCTCTTGGGTTTGCCGAAGGGGATATGGCAATTCGCCCGCTTGATTCCAGTGCTTTCAAATGGCTTACAGCAACCGCTATAGCCTTAAATCTTGCTGTAAAAGCCGAACCAGAAATTCATATGAAAAAAAGTTACTACGACTTTTTCCAAAAAAGAGTTAATGTAGTTGCTGGTGCCATTCGAGAAGTTATTAACTGCAAAACTTAAATTACTGAGTCACTGGTACTGGCGCCTGAGCTGGCCTTACTGGAACATATTGTGGAGTTTCTTTCGGAGATGGTATGCAAACCAAAGTTGTTTTGGGAGTTGGGATATTTGCGGTGGCTTTTGGAGTATATTTTTGACAGGTACCTTTAAAAGGTGGAACTTTTACTATTGCAAAAGTACAAGGATCTTTTTCACTTTTCCCCGTGCATGCATCAAACGATTCTTTAATCGGTGTGCGCTCACCTGAATTTATAATTAATTGACCTTGCGGACTATTCGCTGGAACAAGCCCGCGTTGCTGCGCCCCGTTCTGAGGAGTAAACACCCCCCTACCGGTGAATTGCAGCTGGGCAAAAGCCTCAGATGCAAAGAGGCTGATGACTAAATTCACAATGATAAATCTAATCATACAGCCTCCTTGACTTAAGTATTATTTACTTCTTTTCTGCAGTTACAGGCATACAAGCAATTACTGTTTGTTGCGGAGCAGTGTTACAAGTTCCGCTAACTTTATCACCCTTCATAGAAGTGAAGCTACAAGCTGCACCTGCAGTAAGAGTTTTACAAGCTGCTACTGCTTCTGCAGGAGGCATCATTGCTGCGCCACCCATTGCTGGAGCTGGAGCATTTGTTGCCATTGCACTAGTTGCAACGAAAGCTGCTACGAAATTCATAGCAATAACTTTAGAAATTTTAGCCATAGTATCCTCGATAAAATTAAGTTAGATATTAAATATCCTACGTACAACAGTACAACAAACATTAGACTTTTCAATACCTAATTCATTATTTTAGCCAGGCATTTGCCTAATGCTGTGCTTTGCGCTATATTTTTCACATAATTAAATGGCCTACTATCAATGATCAAGTCTACAATTTTCCTCAATAAAAACTACTACGTATACGGCCTAGGGCGTACTGGCTTGGGCGCGATCAAGGCATTGACTGCCAGTGGCGCCCATGTTTATGCTTGGGACGACAGCTCACCAAAAGGACTAACCGATTGCCAATTGCTATCACCAGAAGAGATGAACTGGGATATGGACTTTCAGATTGTACTTAGCCCTGGCATTCCTTTATCCCACCGCATCGTTACCCTGGCCAATAAGCATGGTAAGGAAGTGATTGCCGATATCGATTTACTCTACCTAGCAAACCCCAATTCCAAATTTCTTGGCATTACCGGAACCAATGGCAAATCCACCACCACCGCTCTAATTGGCCATATTTTACAAACCAATAATATCGATGCTGATGTGGGTGGTAACATTGGTATTTCAGTTTTAGATCTTAATCCAAACAAAGAATGGTATGTGCTGGAGCTTTCATCATATCAACTCGAGCTGATTAAATATGCTAAAATGGATATCGCCATTATGCTTAACATCACGCCTGACCACCTGGAACGCCACGGCACGATGCAAAACTATATAAGTGCCAAGCAGCGCATCTTTAGCAATAATACACTGGCTATTGTTTCGCAAGATTCAGAGCCAACCAGAAGCATCAAGGCAGATATTAAAATCTCTGGACAAACCAAAGCAGACATTAGCTGCATTAACGCCATATTGCACGACCAAGTGGATTACGACCTCAATGGTAAGAAAATTCTCGCCGGCAGCCATAACGATGAAAATATTGCCGCTAGCTATGCTGCGACCATGCAAATTATTAAAGATCCGCTAAAAGTAATTGCGGCAATCTGCAGTTTCAAAGGACTAAAGCACCGTATGCAGCTAGTTACCCAACGTAACGGGGTTAAATTCGTTAACGACAGTAAAGCTACTAATGCTGACGCTGCTGAGAAGGCCCTCAAAACCTATGATAATATCTATTGGATTTTGGGCGGTCAGGCCAAGTCCGACGGCATCGACTCACTAGTTCCATACTTTTACAAAGTCAATAAGGCCTTTTTAATTGGCGCTGCCAGCGATAGTTTCGCCAAGGTCTTGGCGAGTAATAATTGCCCTTATGAAATAGTGGGGACGCTTGAAAACGCCATTAAAAGCATCAACAGCCTTGGATTAACTAGTGGTGTGGTGCTACTTTCCCCTGCGTGCGCATCGTGGGATCAGTTCCGCGACTTTGAGCACCGCGGCGATCTCTTCTGCGAACTAGTTGCTAAGTAACCCAAACATTTGCTCTAAATGATTTTTTGGTTATAATTGCAAACAAGCATTCGTAGCTCAACTGGATAGAGTGTTGCCCTCCGAAGGCAAAGGTTGCGGGTTCAAATCCCGCCGAGTGCACCAATTTAAGGGCTTTATGCATCAAAATGATTACCCTAGTTTTGCCTACGGCATAGTACTTTTAATATTTTTATTAACTGGTTTTTATGCGCGCCGACGCTACCTCAACGCGCCTGTGTTCACCTATGCAGCGGTGTGGATTGCCATTTTTGCCGTGCTTGCTATCGCCTATACGATGAAGGAAAATATCATGCAAAACCTTCTTCCGAGCCATGTGACTGCTACGGATGGCGTTCTAAGTGTAAAGAAAGCTAATGATGGGCACTTTTATGTCGATGCATATCTCAACGGCCAAAAAATCCATTTTCTGGTGGATACTGGCGCCACCTCTACAGTTTTAAAACCCCAAGATGCTCGCCAACTTGGCATTGACCTTGCCAAACTCAGTTATGACCGGCAATACTCAACTGCCAATGGAATAGTTGCAGGCGCAACTACTACCATTGAATCTTTTAAGATTGGTAGCTTAATTTTTCACGATATTTCAGTCTCGGTAACAAATGGAGAACTTGATATGTCTTTACTGGGCATGAATGTCCTGGAAAACTTCGCCTCCTACCGCTTTGAGGGCGATGTATTATATCTTATCCCCTAAACTTGCCGCAGCCTTGCTGCGCTTACTTGAGATTTCCGCAGCGCCCAATTTAAGAATTGGGTGGTAGAATCTACTTGGTCATCGTGTTTCGTCTGGGGAAACGCAAATAATTCACTTTCAAATGCACTTAGCCACGAAGCGTTTATAGGTAAGGAGACTCGTCGCGCCTCAAAAAGTGCCAGCGTGTGAATAAACCGAGTGAACTTATCACCCTTAGGCATAATTGAAATAATTGGTGCGGCAAGTTTAGTAGCAAGTTCCTGAATTAATACCTGCCCACTCACCTTATCTTCGATAAGAATAGCAGTGACCTCATGTTTTTCAGCCAAATCAATTACCATCTGCTTAAGGTCAGGATAATTTATTTTCTTGCGTAGCACCTCAACCAGGTAATACTGATTCTCCGAAATTCCCCAGGTGGTACAAACACTAAAATCATTAAGCTCACCATTTTTAACTGCGCAGTCCCAACTTTGATAAATTGAATTAAAGGTTGGAAGCCGATTATACCGCAGTAACCACTCCCGTCTAAATAATGAATTATTGCTAGATATTGGCGCTTGCTGGTACTGGGCATTAAACGCATATGACCCTAGTTCTATTTTGGCATTTTCAACCTCGTCTTCCCCTTCCCGGTTGGGGTGAAGTAACTCGCCAATTTTGCGTTGATAAATAAAATCATGCCACTGCTCATCACTTTCCGCCACGGCGGCAATTTTCAATTGCAGCCAAGTTTTTTTGCTCAGTAAGTGCCCGCTTAAGTCATCTTGGTGCAACCGCTGCATTACCACCACAATGATGCCGCGCTTTTTATCATTTAAACGCGAGGCAAGCGTTTGATCATACCAATTAAGCGTCCGCTCGCGCTCGGAAGTGCTTAGCGCTTGCAGCGGAGTATGAGGGTCATCCACAATAATAATATCCGCCCCCTCACCGGTTAGCGTGCCGCCCACTGAGGTAGCAAAACGAAACCCCTGCTGGGTAGTAACAAACTTCCACTTGCAGTTTGCACCTCGCGCAATTTTGGTTTGCGGATACGCCTTTTGATACCACTGGCTATTAATAATTAGTTTGGTATCGAGCGAAAATTTCTCACTGAGTTTTTGTGAATATGATGCAACGATAATTTTTTTACGGGGGTCGTGTGCTAGTATCCATGCAGGCCAAACTACGCTAATAATAATTGATTTCATCGAGCGTGGCGGGAGATTAATTATGAGACGTCGAGTTTTGTTGTGATTGATTTTTTCTAGGTTGTTAATGATTAAGTCAATGTGCCAATTATCAAGCATTTCTGTACCCGGGCATAGGGTGGTGAATGAGTTAAACAGGAATGCTTTGAAGCAAGATTTGGACAATAGAATATTCATTTGCGAATCCATCAGTTACCTCGATTTACTTTGATTTATTGGAATGTGGAAAATAGCTCCACGAACTAGCTATACACAAAGCATTAGCTGGTGTTTAAGCTTTTTTAAGGCAATTAACCGCATTTATACTTTCGTTTTTAACAAGAAATATGTCATCTCCGCGCAGGCGCTACTTATGTCCGGAATAAATTTGATAGCCGCTCTAAAATATAATCAAATACTCTTGCTTTGCTTCCTGGTGTTGTAATAAGTTGTTTGCTGCGCAAACTAGATAAGACAAAAAATGGCCTGCAATTCCCCCCCCACAAATAAAACTACAAAAATTCTTTTCTCTAGTCTCCCCGTTGCTAAAAACAAAGAAGTCCTCAAGATAACGCAAACTTACATGACAGAAGTGTTCTTTACCATTTGTTAACCTTTATGTGTCATGATTAATTGTAAATGCAAATTGAGGTAGCCATGAAAGGAAAAGAAAAATACCTAAACGCACTCTTAAAATCAATTGAAAGCACGCCGGAGGGTGAGCTTATTAAAGATACACTCGAAAGAAGATTAGATGATTTGACTGTTAAGGCATTACAATTAGCTATGGAACTTAAGGATACTAAAGCTTATGCAACTATCCTCAATGACAGAAGACTAAATATGGATTTGATAATAAGCACTGCAACCAAAAATCAATATAATCTAAAGAAACATGACAACAATTCGGTTTCAGCTGTTACTAGTGGCGGTTGGGAAAGCGCTCCATATAACAACATCCAACATTTAGCCAAGAGTATGATAGATGAGTTCAGCGAGAAAGTAACAACCATAAAAAAACAATCTAAGCTAGAAAAATCATCCTCTTCGCCACACTCACTAACTCCTCTGACAATAAGCCAATCTACCTCCTCGCTACCATCAATATCATCTGCAGTTAGAAAAAATAGCTCCTCATCAAATATATTGTCATCAAATCCACAATCTCAAAAAGATAATGAGAAGAGAATTAAAACCATTTATGCTACCGCTACTAAAAATGTTGAAGGTTCAATCTCACAAATGAATCCAGAAAAAATAACAGTTGAAGATCTCATTAAGAATGTGATTGAAATCGTCAAATCTGCTAAAGGAACAACCCTACCATTAGAAATATCGGACGAAACCAAAAGGAAAGTGAGTGAATATATTGAAACAGCACGAAGCATAATGATTGAGAAAACTCCAGAAATGAGTAATTTTCTCGGGAACAACAAAAAAGGAGCGGCTGAATCTGTGTTGAAATCTGCAGCCGAACTAATCATCACTGAACTCAAAGATAAAGATTTAGGTAAATCGCAAAAAACAGAACGCTAGTCCTATGCGTTAAAAATTTATTGCACAACAACCAACCTTTTGGAAACCCGGTTAAGGAAATATATACAAAATAACGAGGGGATGGATAATAGCGCCGAAATAATGAAAAAATTAACCCAGCCTGCTTCAAGCGCAACCACACCAGAGGTAGAAGCAATGATCGTTCTAGTTATGCCAGAAATTGAAAGTAACACCGCATAGTGCGTGGCGGTGAACTTACGGTGGCATAAGGAGCTTAAATAAGTGATGAGGATTATATTACAAATTCCTGAACAAAAGCTCTCAATAAATGCCACGGCAGTTAGCAGCAACGTCGTCACACCGTTTTCAACTAACGCAATAAAAGTAAGGTTGGTAAAGGCCGCCAGCAGTTCGGCACAGAGTAAATTTCTAATTAAACCGTATTTGTCTATTAGATAGGTACCAACATAAGTACCAAGCAAACTAGCAATAATCATCACACTAATGGCATATTCAGCGATTTGATTTTTACTAAACCCAAGCTCGAGTAAAAAAGGCATGAACATCGCGTCCACATAGCTGTCGCTCACTTTATAAAAAGCAATCAGAAGGAAAATAATAAAAAAGTTTGGCATCTTATAAAGCATGATTAGTGAGTCATAATACGAACTTTTAAACCAGCGGGTGAAGCTTATGGTTTTTTGGCTTGAGGAGGTTTTTTTATTATCTTTTGCAAGTGCCACCACCAGCATGCAGGGGATAATTAGCCCCGCCATTGCGATAAAAGTCCACTGCCAACCAATAAGTGACGAGCAATATAGCCCAACCGTACCTGACAACACCAAACCCACTCTAAAACCAAAAACCACAAAGGCGGTGCCCTGAGTTAATTTATTCTTCATAAATAGTTCGATACGGTAGCCGTCCATAGCAATATCTTTAGTTGCGGCAAAGAACACCGTAATTACCGCAATTACACTCACTAAGAAAAAGTGCTCGGAAATTTTAAAATAGCCCAAGGCGATTAAACACAAAATTAATATACACTGCATGGTGATAATCCACGCTTTGCGTTGCCCAAAGTTGCGCGAGGAAAAAGGCAGACTTATGTGATCAACAATCGGCGCCCAAAGCGGCTTGCCATGGTATGGTAATGCGCGCAAAGACAAGAAGCCAATCGTAATAATTTGGATGTTCATGTCGTTAAGATAGACAGTAAATGTGTGGCCCATCAGGCCAAATAACAAACCGCTGTCTATACCCAGCACTAAAGCGGTGATAAACTTTTTAAACAAAATTTCTCCAAAATATTATGGCGCGCTATAGCTAGTTTTATCATACTAGCGCTAATCTTTAAACAGTTTTTCTTCCCCCATAAGCGTTCATTTTCTTGATTGGCAGGGGCAGCCTTAGCTTTTCGCGCAAACTTATCGTGAGTCCTTTTACTCTCAGTTAATGCACCATTCCATCCAGATTTGTAGAACTAGGGTTATGGCTTGGTGAACCTGTAACATCCTCCGACAAATTGGCAGCGAGAGTGTTCAAAGAACTGTGTCAAGGGAGTAGTCAGATATCCAGCCTGTTGTGGAAATGGATGTCTACTTGCTTAGACCTGTACTAACCTATTGTTGTCGACCAGGGTTTACTTCATCACAATCAAGAACTTTATCCAGCTCATCACTTATGAACTGGTGTATTCCGATAGTAAGTTTTTTGCTTTTATATTCATCTCTAAAATTATGCGCAAGTAAGCTGAATTTATACCCCAACAACCCTTTGATTTCAGGGGAGGTTGGCAATGCACCAAATCTTACCGGGTCTAGACACATTTGAGAAATTAGGACGGCAGGATCGGCCTTGAATAGTTCTCTTAGCTGCATCGCTTGTTTGTATATGGTTGTAGAGGTAACGCGGGATTCATTATAACCAAGAATCACACAAGTGTTTTTTATATACTCCTTATAATCGGCCTCTTTACATTGAAAGGTGCCAGAAGACTTAATTAATATATCGCCTATTAATGCTAAATAGTCCCACTCGACTTGTTTGTCTTCTGCTGCACATTTCTCAAGAATTTTATATATCCGGCCAGCTAAGGCGTGGCATAAAAAATTCGTTTGCTGAAGGAGTAAATAAGTCTGTATGTTGTTTAGTGGCATCTATCCATCCTCTTACATCACAATTGCACAGCAGCAGCATCATCAGTAGCCTTTTTCTCTCCCACAACAAGACTATTAAGTCCTCCTGTATTTAGAATTCCGTCCGGCGCGTCATTTGCTCGATCTGCATTAGTTTTTTTTGTTTCTATTACTTCGGTTATTTTACGCATTAACGTCTCATCTTTTACTCGTACACCCGCTTCAATTAGAATAGCCGCCAAATCTATTTGCTTTGGGGTAGGCGTTTCTAAGCCAGCAATTTGATTCAGCATATTAGGCGCCCATTTTGTCATTGCAATAGGTATATTACCAGAAATACATATTGATATACAAGGCGGCTTCAATGCCTCTACAAATAAGCTCTTAGCTCGCACAGGATCTACATTAGCTCCTGCAGCTATTAACATGCAAGAATCTCCTAAGAATGACTCATATTGAGCCTCTACATCATTTGGATCCAAATTAGCAAATTTACTAGCCTTCAATTTACCAATGTCATTCAATACATCCATATTAGCAATGTTTTCATTTAATGTATCCGCCATCCAGTTTGCAGGAGATTTTCCTGATATTAGAAGAGCAGGGAAATTTTTTGCAATATAATCCGTAATAAATAGCCCATCTT
>JBIOER010000019.1:0-14529 GCA_044446225.1 Rickettsiales bacterium
AGTTGTTGCGAAGGAAGGCTGACGTGTTTTAAACTTCCAATACGTACTAGTTTTTATGCAATCACTAACTTGCCGTTTTCGTCAACAAAATGTGTGCTGTAGACTAAAAAACATATACAGGGAATTTTTGTTTACCTGCGGCGGCAGGTATCCAGGTTTTGTGCGGGTTGCGAGGTGTCCCCCCTCCTGTTAGATGGGCAAAAATAACTATTTATTAGTAACCAAGAATGCAAATCCTCAAGTTTTATTATGCCTTGATATTTGGCCAATAGAGCGAGGCTTGATTGTAAATGCGAAGTTTTTTATTTCTGTTAACTAATTATTAACTTTTCTTATGTAGAATTAAATTAATCAAATGGAGGTGGCTATGGCTATAGTAAATGAGGGGATAGAGGGAAGGGAAGGAGCAGCAGCTACGCTTCAAGAAAAAATAGATTTCTTTAACGGTCTAGGAAAAAAGGCTGTTGAAGCAGCTCAACCTTTGGTAGCTGCTACTAATAAAACAACAGTATCTACCCCGGAAGCTGCCAAAGAAACCGTCGTAACGACGACCAATACCGTTAGTACTACTACTGTAACAACCGATACTGCGTCAGGAACACCTACTGTAGTAGTTGGTGAAACTATCACCGGCACACATGGGCTGGTTGGAGAATCACTTCCAGATGCTTCGGGAGCTAGTACTACAACTGCCGGTACAGAAGCAGCAAGCCCTACCGCTTCTGAAGAAGCAACCACCACAACAACAGAAACTACTACTACAGAAACAACCACCACAATGTTTAGCGAGTGGTTGACAGCGATTCTTAAATGGTGGTTAGAGGTTACAAATCCTGTACTTCAAACTACCGCCCTTGAAGTTCTCGCGGCTTTACCTCTGAAAGAGCAAAGAGAAGTGATTGCAGAGTACTTAGCAGGTCAGTCGTTTAACGCGCTACCTCTAGAGGCTCAAGTGCAGAAATTAGATGCAATGGAAGGTAAAGTTCACAAAAATAATATGGTGCTCATTAATGAAGCTAGAGCAACAACAACGGTGCTGCAAGGAGTTGTTAGAAGTGGGACTAGTGATAGTGTACAAAGTTTTATAAAAAGTGGTGCGTTTGCAAATCGTAGTCCAGAGGTACAACAAGGTGCATTTAATAATATAGCTCCTTTAGTTACTACACTAGAAAAACCTGCCCAAGTAGAGATTGTTAGTGTCTATTTAAATGAGAGGAATTATTACTATGAAAGTTCTGATAGTGGTGATATGTCTAGGTGGGTCAAGGGAACTTATTCAGGAGTTAGTAGTCAAGTGTCTGCTGAAGCAAATAGGCTAGTTGGGCAATATAATTTTGCTTTCACAATCCATGAATTAACTACTTCAGTTACTACTACGCAGAGCCAAAGCGAAGTGATTGAGGGGCCAAAGCCGGTGCAGTCACCGGTAGAGAGAGTTGAGCCTGTCAAAATAGAGCAGCAACTGGAAGTACATGCGGAGTCTGCCAAAGTAGAGGGACCACAAACTTTAGAGGAACATTTATTGCAGCAAGTACATGATGAAAGTAAGAGTGGCACCGATACAAATATAATGAATGTATTACACTTAGTGTTTGAACAGAATAGGGCGCAATTGGAGCAACTACAAGAGCAACCAGCGCCACAACCAGCATCAGAAGCGCCACCGCCACAATTAGAGCAACAACCTCTGCAGCAACAGCAACAACAAGTGCAATCAGCGCAATCAGCGCAACCAGTGCCGCCAGTGCCGCCAGTGCCGCCAGAGCAACCAGAGCAACCAGCGCCACTGCCTTCACCACCAGCTCTAGAAGAGCAACCAGCGCCAGAAGTGCAAGAACCAGAGCAACCAGCGCCACCGTCACCAGTGTCGCCAGAGCAACAAGAGCAACCAGAGCAACAAGAGCAACAAGAGCAACAAGTGCCACAATTAGAGCAACAACCTCTGCAGCAACAGCAAGAACCAGTGCCACAATTAGAGCAACAACCTCTGCAGCAACAGCAAGAACCAGTGCCACCACCAGCTCTAGAAGAGCAACACCAAGTGCAAAGTGCTAAAGTCGGGAGTGACGCGCCTGCTGGAGTTCAACCCGTAGCAACACGTTGGCCAGAAGTCAAACCAAACTACGTAGCTTTATCTCCTGGGTCAGGCTTGTCTGCTCAGGCCATTAGGGAACTTAATAAGGCTGGTCAGCAACTTGCGGAAAACGGAGCAACTGCCTCTGGGAGCAGCAGCGATACATCTCATGCGATTACAGGTGGTAATAGTAAAGGTGCTGTGAGGGGAGTCTAACCCTTTCTCGTCACCCTCAGCGAATACGCCATCGAGCTGCCAAGGCATATTAGTATAACTAATAGCGAAACCGGGGTGCTGATATGGTAATGTAGCATCGCCAGAATCATTTTACAGCCAATGAAAATCAATACGATAGCGATGCCATATTTCAAGTGGGCAAAACGATCAAGTAGGTCACTGAGTAAAAAGTACAGCGAGCGCAGCCCCATAATTGCAAAAATATTAGAGGTGAAAACAATGAATGGGTCGGAAGTAATGGCAATGATTGCCGGGATTGAATCAAGCGCAAAAATCAGATCCGTCTTTTCAATCAAAAGTAATACAACAAATAATGGCGTGGCTAAAAGCTTACCTTTGATGCGTGTGAAGAATTTATTTCCATCAAAAACACTTGATACGGGGATGAATTTCTTCACCAAATTCATGACGGCGTTTTTATCGTTGGGGGCGCTAGCTTCTTCTTTAGTGATGGCGATTTTAATCCCGGTGAAAATTAGGAACGCTCCAAAAATATAAAACAACCAGTTGAAGGCACTGAAGAGATAGATTCCGCCAGTAATCATAATAAAGCGCATGATAATTGCGCCGATTATCCCCCAAAAAAGCACACGGTGCTGGTACTTAGCGGGGATCTTAAAGTAGCTAAAAATTACGATAAACACAAAAACATTATCCATGCTTAGTGAGAGCTCAACAATGTAACCAGTAAGAAATTCCACCGATTTTTCTAAGCCAGCATGAGCGTAGATTATGCTGCAAAATAGCATGGCTAGCATAAACCAGATTGCAGTCATTTTTGCGGCGCCCTTAAAAGATATATTTTTATTTTTTTTATTGAGCACGCCTAAGTCAAGAGCCAGGGCAAGCACCATAAATAGCAAAAAGCCAATCCAAAAATAAATACTAAACATGCCTACTTCCAATTTCTGCTTGGTTATACATGATAATCTAGCCAGCGTCTATACTGACGAGATTTTAAAGCTTGTGCGCCGGCTGGGAGTATCTGGTAACGAGCAAGCGCACCAGGTTTTGATCGCATCAACGGTGATTTTTTTCTTGTTTAAAATCAGTCCAATATGGCCAGATTCTATGCTAAAGAGAGTGGAGTTTGCTAGCTGTTGATGCAGCGCCAGCCCAGATAAATAAGAAGTTATATTATCTTTTTTACCCAGGATTACCAAAGAGGGTTTGTCAATCGCGCGAGCATCAAGCCCATGCCATGACCCATTATAAAGAGCATTGTTACCATAAAACTGCTCGATACATTCATCATAAACTGGGGTTGCCAGATCCGGGGTATCATTTACCCAGTGCTCGATTTCAACGAATTCTTGCTCGTTGAATTTACCTTTGGCAAAGCTAATGAATTTTTGGTTAATATCAAATGGTGCCGAGAAATAGAACATCAGTTTAATCTGCTCGCCGGAAATTTCTTTTACTGGCTGCTTAATAAACTTCAGTTTATTGGCGGAGAAATCCCACGGAGTTGCAAGGGTTATATAGCCCATCACACGCGCGGGGCAAAGTTTTTCAAGTAACAAACCCATAAAGCCGCCCATACAATAACCTAGCACTAAGAACTTAGGTGGTAGCGTCTTTAAAAGCGGGAGCAAAATATTTTTCATGTAACCCATAATGTCTTGGGTTTTAGCGAAGTCGCACGGGTTGCCCCAATCAACTAGATAGGGCGCAAAACCTGCTTCTGCTAGCTCTTTGCAAAAGCTATTTTGCTCGGTTAAATTAAGGATGGTGGCGCGGTTAATCAGCGAAGGAATTATAAGTATGGGGATACCACTTTTCGCAAAGGGTGTAATTTGTGCGGAGCTACTGGGCTGAACTTTATCTACGCTGCAACTATGGTACTTATTGATTCCTGCTTGTAGTTTTTGGAAGTCGTTTTTATTTTTTACGCTTATTTCCTGCAGCAAGTTTTTCGAGAATTTGGATCCGTGATTCAAGAGCTGCAACATGCTCTCTAAGCTGATTGAGCTCCACAGCGCCATTGCTAGGTACATCGCTTGCGGTACTTTTGCTGGTGGTGTCGATGAAGTTTTGAAATTGCGCATAATTCTCGGCCATTAATTCCATTAACCTAGTATCTTGCATGGAGTTTTGCAAGTGATCTTGCCAGGCTTTGATAATATCTTGTGCAGTGTTTTGATTGTTGGACATTTACATAATTCCTAATAAGATTAAGAGTATAATATTTGAAGGCCTTAAGTTGTCAAAGAAAGAACCAGTTATAATTAAAAAATACCCTAATCGCCGGCTGTACGATACTTCTGCCAGCACCTACATTACCATCGATGATCTCTCGCGCATGGTAAAAAAAGGTTATGATTTTCAGGTGCTGGACGCCAAAAGTGGGGCTGATCTAACGCGGGTGACGCTCACGCAAATTATTCTTGAGCACGAATCGCAGGGCTATGAACTTTTGCATCTTGACGTGATCAAACAAATTATTAAATTTTATGATCATCCCATGAACAAGTATTTTAGCGAATACTTATCCAATACTCTCAGACAGTTTAATGGCAGCTTTGAAAATATGAATCAGTTCATTGATACGGTGCAAACTGTAGTTCCGTTTTCACCAGACGAGTGGGCAAATAAGTTGACCGAACTCAATCGTCAAAACTCTGAATTTTTCAAAGAGATTATGTCGTTGGTGACTAAGCCGAAGAAGAAATAGCCTTTTCTTTAGTGCATACTAAACTATGAGCCCATACCGCTGCAGGTAAACAAAAATTCCCCTTTGTATCTACGGTAGCCCATCTCCAAGAAAATTTATCTCGGAAACAAGTAGCACCGGCGTGGGAATGAGATCTATGCCGTTTACTCAACGTCGAAGTTTAAATGATCTTCAGGGTTACGGGGGAATGGTTCGTTCAACAAAGCATAATGCCACCATTCTTTGCGGTAATTATCGTAACCATGCTTATGCATAATATCACGCATATAAAGACGGTTTTGCTGTTGCTCTTGCGTGATTTTATCTGAGATTGTATTCGAGATAGTGCCGAGTAAATCAATTTGTGAGCCCATATCAATTTCCTTACCATCTTTGACCAAGGTCAGGTCAACTGCACTGCCACGACTGTGGCTGGAATATTTGGCCAGATAACCGTCAAATATCAGGGTTTTATCTTCAAATTCTGGGTAGAAAATATCTTTCATTTTAGTGTCGTTTTGGTCTAGTGCCCATTGCCAAAAATCATCAACGGCTTTAGTGGGGCGATAAGCATCAATTACTTTGATTTTCCAACCATCATTGGCGAAATCTGCAGCGGCTTTCTGCAGTTGGGCAGTGGCAGCCAAAGTGAGGATAACTTTATTAGCTTTATAACCTGCTGCCGGGCGACCCATAAAATTGAAATCAGAGAAGTAAAACAACGACTCAATAAGGGTGGGGATATAATCTTTTACGTAGACAAAACCTTCAGGCAACATAATAAACTCCAGCTAAAATTAACAACCAAACTTGTGGTAGAATAAATAGTTTCTTATGTTTGTAAAGCAAAAGCGCGTTAAGTAATAATACCACGCTCGCCAACAAAAAAATTATATAGTAGTCGGTAAAACCAATCGTAAGGAACAATATAACGGCGATGCACATTGAGCCAAATTCTAAGCAGAAATAAGTCATATCAGTTTTAGCGCCGCAATAATTACAAGTAAAGCGGGTTGAAAACCAACTTAATAGGGGGAGATACTCGTAGAATTTTAGCTCATGGTTGCAAGTGGAGCAGTGGGGCTTTATGCCGATGGTGCGACTTAGGCCATTAATGGGTTTACCCAGTGGCAAACGATGAAAGGCAGTGGTGGCATAATTGCCAAACAATAGGCCAAATATCGCTGCGAGGATGATTCCTATATATGTCATAATTCCAAATTTATAAATGCTTATGTTAGAAAAGTCAAAGCGCATGCGCGATGATTATCCGGTCTTTCCCCGCCAGGTCTTTAACTACTTTTTGGCTAAAACCATGCTGGCTAAAAATATGAGCGACCTGCTCACCTTGCCCATAGCCAATTTCCACCGCAATAATCCCGTTTGGGGCGAGATAACGAGCAGCATTTGCGGCGATGATTTTATAAGGGGCAACCCCGCCATAAAGCGCATTTTGCGGTTCGTATTTTTTAACTTCTAGCGCGACTTCTTCGTCAGGCTCTATATAAGGCGGGTTGGCAAGAATGGCGTCAAATCTTTGCTGAGCAATATTGCCATACCAATCTGAATTTATAAATTCCGCCCGCTCTATCCCTAAATTTTTAGCATTTTGTTTAGCAACGAGGAGAGCGCCATCTGAAATATCAACGGCAACGCCGCTAGCGTTTTTAAAAATGCTAAGCAATGTCAAAATTATGCATCCTGAGCCAGTTCCCAAGTCAAGAAAACGAAGTGGGGCGGATTTATCAGGAAACTTAAGTAAGATTTGCTCAATTAAAGTTTCGGTATCCGGGCGGGGAATTAGTACGTTGTTGTTGACAATAAATTCAAACTCCCAAAATTCCTTTTTCCCTACGATGTAAGCAAGGGGTTCGTGAGCGCATCTGCGCTCGATTAGCTCCAAAAATTCATCAGGTATTTTAGGGATGGTTTTAAGTATTAAATCAGCGCGAGTACAATTGAGTGTATGGGCGAGTAAAATTTCTGCATCCAGCTGTGCGGTAGCTATTCCTGCAGCTTTTAGTTTGGTTATGGCTTGGGTGAGTGAAATCATATGGTGGAATTAAACTATAACAAAGCTGCCAGTGGAACTGCTGCGACTCATTGCCTTTTCTTCCCAAGAATGGCGCACTCCTTGCTCCCAAAAAGTAACGCCGTCATCGAGTATTACTTTTGAGTTTTCGATCACTGTTGCTATGAGCGTTGGCATATCTTGGTTAATTCTGTTGGCAATGGTTGCAAACTTTATTGGTTCTTCAGCAATATAACTCATGTTCTTTAAAGCAGTAAGTGCTTCATCGCTCGCGAGGCGTTGATTTTCAGCTGCTATATGTGTTTGACAAAAGGCGTTAAGTCCCAAAATAAATTTGAGGTGGGGGTTTTTTAAAAAAGCTTTAGCTTCGGCGGGAATGGACGCTGGACTTGCGTTTAAACGTTCCAGGGTTTGTAATACATTAATAGCATTTATTTCTGCATCAATAGTCGCAGTATCTTTACCAGAAGCGGCGGTTAATACGGTCTGGAAATCATGGCTAATAATGGAAGTGGTTATTTCAGCAATAAATTGTTTCATAATGCCTTCTTTTTTAGTGTCTTAATGAGTTATAACACTAAATGCTCGGAAACCAAATCCCAATTTTGCTCATCGATTGCTTTGCGCAAATCGCGCATGAGGTCTTGATAATAATGCAAGTTATGCCAGGTCATGAGGGTAGCTCCCAAAATTTCCTTAGCCTTCACTAAGTGGTGCAAGTACGCGCGGCTATAATTTTTACAGGTATAGCATTGACATTTAGTGTCAATGGGGGAGGGGTCTTCGGTGCATTTTGCATTGCGAATATTAAGCGTGCCACCGCGGACGAACGCTTGGCCATTGCGCCCGGAACGGGTTGGTAATACGCAGTCAAACATATCAATCCCGCGCATTACTGCGCCGATAATATCGGACGGCTTGCCCACACCCATTAAATACCTTGGAGTATTAGTAGGTAGCATGGGCATGGTGAAATCGAGCGTCCTAAACATTTCAGCTTGGCCTTCGCCAACGGCAAGGCCACCTACGGCGTAGCCATCAAAGCCGATTTTAGTTAAGGCATCGACGGATTCTTGGCGTAAATCTTCATAAGTACTACCTTGTACAATGCCAAATATTCCATAACCAGCGCGATCTTTAAAGGCGATTTTCGAGCGCTGTGCCCAGCGCATGGAAAGCTCCATCGATTTTTTGGCAACTTCATGAGTCGCCGGGTAAGGGGTGCACTCGTCAAAACACATAGTGACGTTGCTATCAAGCAAATACTGTATTTCAATTGACCGTTCCGGCGTAAGCATATGCTTACTGCCATCAACGTGTGAGCTGAACCTAACGCCATCTTCGGTTATTTTTCTTAGTGAAGAGAGCGACATCACTTGATAGCCACCTGAATCAGTGAGAATTGGTTTATCCCAATTCATGAATTTATGTAAACCGCCAAATTTGTCAATTAGTTCAGCAGAAGGGCGGAGCATTAGGTGATAGGTGTTACCCAAGATAATTTCTGCGCCAGTGGTAGCAACGGACTCTGGCAGCATTGCTTTGACGGTTGCGGCAGTTCCGACCGGCATGAAGGCAGGAGTGTGGATATTTCCGTGAGCAGTTTGCAGGACGCCAGTCCTAGCATTTCCTAGTTTAGAGTGTAATTTGAAGTTCAGTGTCATAAAAGTTGTGGAATTTTGTAAGAATTATAACTACAATTTATCAGTTTACAATTCAAGACTAGAGATTATGGCAATTACAGCAGTACAAAAACAAGAGATCGAAGAGGCTCAAGAGCTTACTAATCAAACTCGCCGCCCTACAGTTGCGGCGCTTGAGGAGCTCCTCTACGAACCAATAAGGGTGTTAGATCATGGGTTCGTTCGTCTGATTGACTATATGGGTGATGATGAAGCGATCGTACAAGCCGCGCGGGTATCATACGGCAAAGGCACTAAACAAATTAGTCAAGATCGCGGGCTTATTCGCTATTTGATGCGTCATTGGCATACTACACCATTTGAAATGTGCGAAATTAAATTTCACGTTAAATTGCCAATGTTTGTAGCACGACAATGGATTCGCCACCGCACGGCGAACGTGAATGAATATTCGGCGCGTTATTCTATTCTTGATAAAGAGTTTTATTTACCTGCTGCAGAAAATTTAGCAGCGCAGTCGCTGATTAATAATCAAGGTCGAGGAGATACGTTAGAAGGAGCGGAAGCAAAAAAAGCTTTAGAAATTCTCAAAATGGATTCTGAAACTGCATATAAACATTATATGGAGCTTTTGAATTATGATGATCAAGCTGGTAAACCAATTGATGAAAATAAAAAAGGTTTAGCTCGCGAGCTAGCGCGGATGAATTTGCCAGTAAATTTTTATACCCAGTGGTATTGGAAAATTGATTTAAATAATTTATTACATTTTTTAATGTTACGTGCAGACGCACATGCTCAATACGAAATTCGCGTTTACGCGGATGCGATTTTAAAAATGGTTGAGAAGTGGGTGCCCTTTACTTATGAGGCGTTTATGGATTATCGTATGAATGCGGTGAATCTGTCTGCGCAAATGGCAGCAACGGTTAAGAAGATGGTTAAAGGCGAAGAAGTTTCGCAAGCAACATCCGGTATGTCTCAACGCGAATGGGATGAGATGATGACTAAGCTTAAGTTGGCATAATTAAAAAGGGTATTTCTAAATCATTTTAAATAGCTAACTCTATATTATCTCTAGACGAAAACTTTTTATCCTGATAATAATCAATATTAGGTGTGACTTAGGTTTTATATATGACAAATGAAAAATCCGCTCAAATGGACAGAAGTGCCATTGACGATATTATGAATGACATCAAAGATGTTATAACAGATAAAAAGCAGGCTGCTAATACTGATGTGTTTGAATTGACAGAAGTGGTTAGGGAAGTTGCTAAAGAAGCTACAGCAGAAGCGGCTATAATCCTAGATAAAGAAGTGGCTGAGGAAAAACAGGTGGCAAACGATATTGATATCCTAGATAAAATTGACTCGACAACACCTCAAGTGAAATTGCAGCAAGAAGAATTGTTGTCGGAAAAGGTGGCTAATGACACGAAAAAATCTCTCGAGCAATTTGTTAAAATGACTAGCAAAAGTAATATAGATAGTTTGAAAATGCGTTCTGGTGGAACGGTTGAAGATATAATTGTTGAGCTACTTAAGCCTCAATTAAGCGATTGGTTGAATAAGAATTTAAGTTCAATAGTCACGCAGGTAGTTGAGCGTGAGGTTAAAAAACTAATTCCCAAAGAGTGATGCGTAAAGTAATTTTTACTTGCAGTTTCTTTTTTATCGCTTCCTCTGCCTTAGCTGCTGACCCAAATTTCGATAATTGGAGCACTTCAAGTGATTTTGATTTTAACATTCAAACTCGCGATAGTAAAAGCCAGCAGGCGCCAAAATTAGTGGTGCCATCACCTAATCAACCTGCCCAGCCTGCACCTGTACAAGCTGATTCTAAACTAGAGGTAAAGAAGTCACCGGAAGTATCTGAAGTTGATGTTCCTAATCCACCGATGAAAGTAAAAGCGCAAGTCGCACCTGACGAGCAGCTTAATAAAGATTTGGAAGACGTGAAGGTTTCCCCGCAACTTAAAACCAAGACTAAAAAACCGGTGGTCATTAAAGAAGTTAAACGTAGCAGCCAACCTAAACGTTACAATGCAGAGCGTAAATCAATTGATGTGTCTGAACCAGTAGCTGCGTTCTTTGATGAGAATGTCTTGCTTGAGAATGAATTCAAACCAAACGGAAACGAGACGAGAAGAATTTTCGATCCAAGGCAGGCGCCGAGTAAATTTATTCAGAATATGCCAAGAACTGATGATAACTCACATCTACCTAACTTAGTGTATCAAAAGGAATTTTCTGAATTACTATTTGCAGCAGTTGCCAGAGATGATGTAGGCGCTATAAATTCATTGCTGGCAAGGGGGGGCGATATTAACGCACGAATTGCTAGTAGCGGAGTGACGCCACTTATTTCGTCGATTAAAGCCAATAATATCAGAACTATTCGCTATTTACTTACACGCGGAGCTGACCAAAACGTTAAAACCAATGATGGGAAAACACCAATTCACTTTGCTGCTATTGCCAATAATATTGAGGTCTTTAATCTATTGCTTACCGCGGGTGCCAAAGCGTTAGTTACCGATAACTCTGGTAAATACCCACTTGATTATGTTAGCCAGCCTACCAGACAAGCATTTGAATTAGCAGTTGCTCAACACGTAACCGATAAAAACACAGCCATGCTTGACTTTGTGGGGACGAAGTCCGTGTACCCGGTTACTTACTTGATTGATGCGGGAGCTGATGTGAATTTTAGAGAAGCAACTACCGGCGATACGGCTTTAATCAAAGCTGCGCGTAACAACAATCTAGAGATGGTTAATTTGTTGCTTGCCAAAAATGGTAATATTAATTTGGTGAATAAAAAGGGTGAGACGGCGCTTAAAATAGCTCAGTTAGGAAGTTTCGTCCAGATTGCTTCAGTAATCGATACGGTGGCAATTCGTAATGAATTAGAGTCTAGCTTAGCAGCCAGGAAGTTTGAGTCGTACAAAGATGTGGTAACGCCGGTGGTAACCAAACCTGCAACTGCGCCGGTTATATTGCCTCACGTGATTGCTCCAGGTGTTGTCCATACTGGCGCGGTGGCCGCTGCGGAGTCGTCGCCAATGCTAGCATCTGACAAGCCATGGGTAAATGCTGTGAACGGTTTCTTTACTGAAATAAGCGATGCGATTAATTCAGTTTCTAAACCTTGGGATAAGGCAACACCAGTTGAGGTTCAATCAGAGAAATTACCAGAGCTCAGTGGTAGTCAGACTATAATTTATAATAAGCCTGCGCACCAAGTCGCTGAGCCATTCGTGCCTAAACAAAAGTTACCACCCAATGTCGTTAAAAAAGTAATTCGCGATGGCGAAGAAGTCGCCAAAAGCGGTGCGGGTGATTGGGTGAGAGTTCCTACCCAAGAAGAAATGCAGCCGACGTCAATTTTGCCTGATGAGTTAGATTAATGTTTATTTCGTTCGAAGGTGGAGAGGGATCCGGAAAGTCAACGCAAGCTAAGATGCTGGCAGAGTTTTTTAGAGCGCAGGGTAAGGATGTTATACTCACTCGTGAACCAGGCGGAACAGAAATTGCCGAAGAAATTCGTACAGTTATTCTTTCTAAAGCGCAAATTAACGATCCACTAACTGAGATGCTTCTATTGTCGGCGGCGCGTCGCGACCATGTGGAAAATCTAATCAAGCCAGCTTTAGCTTTGGGTAAGGTGGTAATTAGCGATCGTTTTGTTGATTCATCTGTGGTGTATCAAAGTTACGTTAAGGAGCTCGATATTGTCGTGCTCAATAAATTAATTAACATCAGCATTGGTGACTTTGCCCCTGACATCACTTTTTTAATTGATGTTGCGGTTGAAATTGGTTTGGCACGCATTGCTAGTAATAGGCGTCAAGATACTAATCACTACGACAATCAGAACTTGGAATTTCATCAAAAAGTCCGGGAAGGTTTTTTAGATTTAGCACATAAAAACATTGAGCGTATGATGATTATTGATGGCGGGCAAGATATTGAAGAGGTTAGTAAAAGCGTGCGGCGAGTGTTTTTATAGCTTGACCTGCAGTATTCCATTCCAGGTGGAGCGCAGCTGATTATGACCCGTAAATATTTCTTTGCCAGACGCTGCGGCAAATTTTAAAGTGTCTTTGCCATACTGTGAATTGATGTGATCAAGAAGCTGCATGAGCTTTTGTTGCTGGGCGCTTTGGGCGGGGGCAAACAGATCTTGAGTAAGGGTTTGCTCGTCGATTAAATCAATTAAATGCACCCCACATTTTTTATAATGCAGGCCTTCGCGAAAAATTTGTTTAACCCCAGCTTTGGCGGCTTTGATAATATCGGGTGTAAAATTAGTTGCCGCTTCTAATCCGACTAAAATCGAATTCTTATAATACACTTGGGTTTTATCGAATTTATTAGTTGCGATAAATGGTAGAATGTAGCGAGTTAAGCGGCACTCTTTGCGTAATTTAATGGCTGCGGTAGTTGCAAATGAAGCGATGGCTTCTTCCATTTCCTGCAGTGTTTTTAACCGTCTAGTAAATGATCTGGAGACGGTGATTCCTTTTTTGGCGGAGTGGGTCAGCTTGAGGTCATAACAGGGCTCTCCCCTAAGCTCAGTTGCGGTACGTAAGCCAATAACTTTTAGGCTTTTGCGGAGCCAGCCATCTGGTTTGCTAATTAGGTCGTATGCCGAGTTAATCCCCTTAAGGCGTAACTGCTTAGACCACTGATAACCAATGCCCCAGATGTCTTCAATGGGTAGGTTTTGCAAGATCTTTTCGCGCTCGGTCTCTTGCAATAGAAATACTCCGCTTGGCGATTTTTTAGCAATGCTTGCGGCAACTTTAGCCAAGGTTTTACTGCTGGCTATGCCAATACTCACTGGTATACCTGTCCACTTAAGAATTTTAGCGCGGAGTTTATGGCAAACATCGTTAGGGTTTTTATAACGGCTTAGATTTAGGAAGGCTTCATCGACTGAATAAATTTCAAAATCTTCGATTTCATCGCTGATGATGCGCATAATGCGATTGCTCATGCTGGCATACAAAGTGAAATTGGTAGAAAAGATATAAACCTTATGCTTCTCAATTAAATGTTCTATTAAATGGAATGGTTGTCCCATGGTGAAGCCAAGTTTTTTGGCTTCATTGGAGCGTGCAATAATACAGCCGCCAGTGCCAGAGAGGACTAATACTGGTTTTTCTTTTAACTGAGGATTAAATACTCGTTCACACGATACAAAAAAGTTATTGCAGTCAATTAGAGCAATCACTCTACGTCCTGAGATTTAATACGCCTTTTCCAAACGTAAAAAGCTACTAAGCAGACAACGAAAACAAATAAAATAAAATTAATTTGTTTTAAATATTTGGTGATAAGACCTTCGTTAAGGCCAATCATATAGCCAAGTACTAGTAAAATAAGGCACCACAGCGCACCACCTAAAAAGGTAAAGAGTGCAAATACCTTTAAGTCCATTCTTCCCAGACCGGCGGGAAAGGAGATAAAATGTTTTACACCTGGAAGAAGTCTACCAGAAAACATGGAGATCGCACCATGGCGCTTCATGAAAAATTCCATAGCTTCCAAACGCTCCTGATTCATGAACATATATTTCCCATATTTAATGAGCAGAGCACGACCAAAGTGGTAAGCAATTGCATAGTTTAATAAAGAACCGCACATTGTGCCCAGCGTGCTCACTAGCCAAACGAGGAAGAAATTCATTTCACCTTTTTGAATCAGATAGCCTGCAGGAACAAGAGTTATCTCAGCTGGGACTGGGATGAAGGTGCTCTCTATGAATGTCATGAAGAATATTCCGAAATAACCAAATAACTCCACTAACTCTACAACTTTAAGAAATAACTCATACATATTTTTTTGGCTACACTATACTCACAAGATTATACATTTATTG
>JBIOER010000020.1:0-14315 GCA_044446225.1 Rickettsiales bacterium
CAATGTAGAACTGTTAAAAGCACTAGCAAAGTCACCATACCTAGAGCTGGGAAAAATGATTGGAGGTAATAGTAGAACTGCGTTTGAAGAAGCGTTAGTTGATAATAAAACAAACTTTGTGGAAGCGCTGATCGAATTAAATGCTCAAAAGAAAATTAAATTTTTAAAACCAGTGGCGATTAATTTGAATGAGGTGATTGTTCAGATGTTTGAACCTGATAGCTTTAATAAAGAAATTGATGTTCAAATATGGGAGAAGGCTATTAATGTTCTTGACTTAAATAAAAGCATAGTGATTCAAGATTCGAAAAGTAGCGACAATAAAAAAGAGACAACTGTCTTAATGGCATTTGTGGCGAAGATAGCGGATGTTGATGAGCAGATAGAAAGATATGAGGGGATGCTAGCTGCTTATAAAGCTAAAAATAATTCAATAGCTAGAAAAATACAAAATGTTGCGGCGGATGCCGTTGCGAGCGCGCTTGGTGGGAATAAAGAGCAACTAGATGTGGCGAATAATATAAGGCGTTTAGAAGGAGGTATAGAGCAGCTTAGAAAGAAAAAAAGTGAGTTTGAGCAAGTTTTTGACATTCTGGTCGATAAAGGAAATGCAGATTTGCTTGCTAAAAATAAGCAAAATGAATGTTTGCTAACCATGCTGGCTATTAAGGCTAAAGGTAAGCTAGGAGGAAAAGAATTAGATCAAATTAAAAAAATATTAGGCTTATCAGGAGTTGATCAAGCATACTTGGTAGAGGAAGACGCTCAGGGCAGGAAGCCCATAATAAATTTAATAGCGTTGGGAGATGAGGAGATTTGTAAGCAAGTCCTAGCTAAATTGAAAACTGATGTGGAAAATGCATTGTTGCAAGGAGAGACTAATGCTGGTTTTACCCCAGTGATGGCAGCTGCCATTTCAGGAAATATTGGGGTGTTTAACCAAGTAAAAGCCAAGTTATCAGATAACGATGTTGTTAAGGCGGAGCATAAGGAAGCTTTTTATAAAACCCCAGATAAGCTGGGTAATACCCTTTTGCACTATGCTGTTGAGGGTAAGAATCAACAAATTATTGAGGATATTCTTTCTGTAAGAGGAGTCGATATTGATGCACAGAATATTTATGGCTTAACGCCACTAGCTAAGGCGGTAGTAGAGGGGAATTTAGAGGCTGTTAAGGCTTTAATGATGGGAGGAGCAAATATTAATATTCCTGATAAACAAGGGAATACACCGCTAATGTATGCTGCTCAGTTCAACCGCAAGGAAATTCTGATTGAGCTTCTTAAAGATCCTAGAATAGATGTTAATGCTGCGAACAAAGTGGGGATTACTGCGTATATGCTTGCAGCAATTAATAGTGGTAAAGATAAGCCGCCAATCAGTACAAATACTGAAGGTGGGAACGCAGCTTTGAGTGTCGATACTGGTGCTGCATGGGAAGGGGATAAAGCTATTTTAAAATTATTGATTGCTCGCGGTGCGATTCCAATTTTTGGAAAATCCTATGAATCAATATCAGGAGCATTTGCGGAAAATTTAATTAAAGCGCAGATGCTTGCAGCAGCTTCTGATTGCGCCTCTAAGGCTCTAAAAACAGCGGGCAGTTTAACACCTCCAGGAATGGGCGGAGAAGCTTTATCTATTTTGGGAGGAGTATTTGAATGGGGTAGGAGAGCAATTGGGTTAAACGCCGCTTGGACAGCGTATAAAGATACCAAAGAAAAATTTAATGCTCAATTCTTACAGTGGATAGGAGTAGGTACTGCAATTACTTTGGATAAGAATTCTGACTTGATGATTGGTGCATTCAAATATAATTCTGGTTGGTTTGGAATTAGAACGGTGGTTCATGGAAACGAACTAAAAAGTGAAATGGCAAGTCAGTCTGTGTTTGATGGTGATAAAAAGGGATTAATATTTTCGTTTTCAAATGATGAAATTGCATTTGGTAGCGTCAATAATCAAGCTGAGAACTATCATAAAACTTTAGTAGCCAGGTATTTTGCGGTTGAAAATGAACTTAAGAAGCCATCACTATGGTGGTGGCAAAGGCAAGCTCTAGAGAAATTAATGGATGACATAAAAAATGCAGATAATTCCTTATTGGCAAATAATGCAAAGGCTTTTGTCGTTGCAGCTGGAAGTTATAAGCACTTACTAGACATGATGAAGGGAGAGGAGAAAGAGCGATTTGCTAATGAAATTATTGCAAAAAAACATCCTGAGGTGGAGCAAATAATTAAGCTGATAATGGATGGTGATGCTATAGTGCCAATTGATGTTATCAAGCAAGTTTACGAATTTGAGGAATTAAAGAAACAAGTTAAGAAAAAGGACGGCCCTCACGATTCAGTGACGAAGTTGGAAATAAATGTCGCTGAATTGTTCGAGGAATTCGAAGGAAAAGCTGATAACATTAAAACGCAGAGACATGCGCGCGAAGCTGCAATGAAAAAAGGTCAAGATGCTCAAAGCAAATCAGGATACATTTTGGGTGCAATTGATCTGCTTAGTCAAGCAACGGGAACAGATACTACGGCAAACGCGAAAGATGTAGCTCAAGGTTTATCTGTAGCTGCCGGTGCAGTCAGCGCAGGGATAACCCAAGCATTAGTCGATCCTGAAGGGATGAAATCCAACATACAGACGGTTCAATCTGCCTTAACTGCAGGTGGGACGGTATTTAGTGTAATGCAAGCAGTCGGTGCTACAGCAGTCGGGGTTGCGTGTTCGCCTTTGGGTGCGGTTGTGGGAGTTGGTGCTTTGGGATATGCTGCTTACCAAAATAAAAGTAATATTGCCGCCGCTGCTGCAAGCGTAGTCAATGTAGTGGTAAATAATGCCGCTCAGGTTGTAGGTCAGGCTGCAGGTGCTGTTGCTGTAGCTATAGGTGGTGGCGGCGATGTTGTCGATATGGAGGCCACACTTGGGGGGATAGCAATTCAAGTCAATGAAAAAGTTGGGGCAAGTGGGCTTACTGTAGATACGCACGATAGTGAAGAAGAGGAGGAAGATTTGGATGTTGCTAGCGAAATTCATGAAAACAATACCCCTGAAGTAAATGTAAAGCCAAGAAATGTTGTTCATGTAGTGCCGGTGCCCGTGAAAAAGAAAGAGAGTATAATCAATTTACTTTTATCCAAAATTGGATTGGGTAAAAAAAATAACCCTGAAGCAAGCACTGCTCATCCTAATGCTACCCCACCTTACACAGCTGGAAATACTGCTGAAGTGGTTGGTGACATTGACTTGACTCAAAAACAACAACATGAAAGAGAATAATCCTGGCACAGAAATTGCTCCTAACCTAGGCTTGGAGTAATTAATGGAAATGAATTTAACACAAACAATTGTTTCGCAAGGCGCGCAGGCGCCTAACCTTGAGGCATTGCTACTCCAATTAGGTGGTACTTCACAAACCCTTACGCAAATTTCGGGTGTAACTAATGGCCAGGTTTCTGACCAGCCTGTAGGACAACCACCAGAAAACCTCCACCCCAGCTTCGCTTCCTTCCTAACTTCCCCAACTCCAACTCCAGTAAACCCAGCTCCAGCCAGCGAAGCTTTGGTAACGCCTGTTGTTATGGCAGAAGACGTCAACTTCAATGTCGCACTAAACCAAGCATTTAACGAGATTGAACCAACTCATTTACCACAACCTGTTGCTGCAGCGCCCGCTAAGTATCAGCCGGTAATGCTCAACGTTCAGGAAATTGACACCCCGCTAGATATAGTCGTTGCGGCCGATATTGCAACTGTAGCCTTAGCTCCTGCAGATATTGTTGAACAAATGGTACCTGAGCTTGTTCAGCTACAACAAGCTAAGCCACTGGCAAAACCGCAACAGCTGGTGCAAACCATTCCAGCGCAAGCACCAGAAGTTGCTCAAGAGCTTAATGTGCCAATTGCTGAGGCAATTAAAGCGCCACTTACTCTTTTTAGCGAAAAAGTAATTATTCCAGATGCAGCAACCCAACCGGCACAACAACAAGTTACGCAGCAAACATCTGAGGTCTTAGTTGAGCAAGTCGCATTGCCATTGTTAACCCAAGAAACTATTGCGCAGCATCAGCCCCAAGTAGCTGAGCAGCAAGTCTTGCAACAAATGTTACCACCAATAATGCAACAACAACTTCTACCACAAGTAGCTGAGCAGCAAGTCATACAACAGAAGTTGCCAGAAGGGTTGCCAGTAAATTATGTGATGAGTGAGATCGCATCTAACGACCTAACCAAAGAAGAGCTGGTGCCAGTAAATGAAGACTTGCCGCAGCAACAAAAAGGTGAAGTGGCAGTTAATCAACTAGTTGCCCAACCGAATGAACTACCGGTGGACGAATTTGCGCAAATGGTAATGCAAAGCTTAGAAACAGTCGAAATGCCCCCTAAACAGCAGTTTGTAACTGCTGTAGTAATTGAAGACGTGGCATTGCCAGTTAACGAGGAGTTGGCAATTGCAGAGGCGCCAAAAGTATTGGAGCTGGCAGAAATTAGTGATGCTAAGTTACCAGCTGAGGTGCAAATGCTGACCAAGAAATTCGAGAATATTAAATTTGAGCAGCCAGAGCCGCAAGCACTGCGCGCGGTGGCTAACCAAGTCGCGGTAAAGATATCCGAGCTGAAGAATAGTGGGGAGAGCTCAATTGTGGTACAGCTTGAGCCAAAACAGCTGGGTAAAATTGACATCATTATGGATGTCAAAGCAAATGGTGATACCAAATTGATGATCTTAAGCGAAAAATTTATGACGCTGGACTTATTACAAAAATCAACCCAGCAACTTGAAAGTATTCTAAACGACCATGGGCTTAAAACATCGGGTAGCAATATTAGCTTCGGCTTGCGCAATGAAAATAATAGTCACCAGGGCCACCAAAAACAAAATTTTAACGAAACTGAATTTACAAAAGTTGAGCCAATTAATGAAGTGATGGCTCAGGTGCATTACATGAGCGCTGATAGCGGAAGAATTAACATTATAATAGGTTAGATATGACTGCGTTACCACTAGATAAAACCGTAAAAAGTTCGTTACTGGATATTTCACAGATCGATCCGAAAAAAGCGAACATGAAAGCAAGTATTGATGCTGAGCAGCGTGTGCAAAAGCAAAAAGCGGATTTCTTGATGATGCTTACCACACAAATGAAAAATCAGGATCCGACCAACCCGATGGATACCAATACCATGGCGCAGCAGATCTTTGCGATCAACCAAGTTGAGCAACAACTTGAAACTAACAAGCACTTAAGAGAAATCAAAGAATATTTTGCCGCCAGTAGAATTAATAATAATGCGGGTTATATTGGTAAGATTGCCTTCTTTGAAGGTAATTCAATCGTAGTGGAAGATAGTGATATTAAGAATGAATTCCCCTATGAGCTATCTAAAGGCGCGGAAAAGGCCGAAATCACCATCTCAAATAAAAGTGGCGCAACTGTCTATCGTGGGCCGTTACCAACGCAAGATGGAAAGCAAGCGTTTGAATGGATACCTGGCGATAAGAACCCTAAAGGGATTTATAAATTTGATATCACAGCTAAAGATGCTAGTGGTCAGTCACTACCAGTTAAACAATGGGGTTTTGGGCGCATTCAAAGTGTCTTTACCGAGGGTGAAAATAGCTCGCTTGAAGTAAATGGAGATAATATCCCATTATCTAAAATAATCAAAGTAGGTCTGTAGTTAATAAAAAATGAGGTGGGGATGCGAAACGAAAACGGGCAAGAACTCACAGAATTTGAAAAGCTAATCCGAGCTATTCGTGTTAATAATAGGCAAGAGATTGATAACTTACTCGATAATGATATTTCACTCCTAGACCAAGTTGATCATGAAGGTTTAAATGTTTTGCATCACACGGTGAGGAATTACCGAAGTGAACTATTCAAAGAAATTGCTTTAAGCAAGCCAATTCTCATTACTCAGGGGGATAAGAATAATAGAACCCCACTATTATGCTTCTTAGAAAATATGGAGCTTAACTGCTATGCAAAGCAAGAAAATCATATGGAGAACGATTGGAGCTGGTTGAGTTGGATCTATGATTATTATCCTCAGCAGCTGCAGAGTACTTCGGTGAAAATTTATGAAATGCTTGAAAGAGAAGAGGTCAAAAGAGAAAATATAGGGGCGGCTTCTGAAATGGGGGTGTTATCAGGACTAACTTTTTCACAGCTACCATCTTCAATGGCCCATTTCTTTATTGCGACTGCGTTTCAGCCTTTGCCATCACCACCATCGCGACCGAGAAATTTAGAAATTGTGCAAAGTAATTTAACCCAAGAGCAATTAAGAAGGCTCAATAGAGACGCCAACCAACTTTTTGATGATTGGATTAATCAGCTCTAATACCACTTCACTTCAAGCGTAACTGATGTATATTGTTCTGATCAATTAAACAGGTTTTTACATTGAAGAATGACGTTTTTTCCTGCGCTAAAAATGGCGATTGCCAAACTTTTGCTCAAATATTAACCCCCGCCCAATTACTTACTCAGAATAAAGCTGGAGCTACGCCACTGCATCTTGCAGTGATGTTTGAGAAGTTTGAAATCATTGAGACGGTTCTGAAGTGTCCGCAAGGAATACAAAGCTTGCTGGTAAGAGATTATTACCAAAGAACGCCACTCAGGGCTTATGAAAGCGTTAAGAGTGATTTTAAGTTTCAGGAGTTTATGAGCCATCAATATAGTGGCAAAACTCTTTTACAAATTTGCTTCGATGCTAAGAATAAAGAGGCGATACAAGAGGTAATGAGTTATCGTATGGGCTGTGTGCAGCTCTCTGGGGTAAGTAATACGCAGTTTGATGAGGTGTTTAACTTATCTTTCTCAGCTGCAGAGACTATGCGCAATCAAGTGTTGAGCGCAGTGAGAAATCATGTGGCTTTTTATGGCCCGCAGAGGTGCTCTGTGAGTATGATTGGAGAGGTGGTAGGGCGGTTACTTACGCCCATAAGTAGCTTCAATAAAGCATTCGATGAGGCATTAACAAGTTTTCGCAAGTCATATGAGGAGAAGTCAATAATTGCGTATGTTGGGGTATAAAATTTCTCAAGTTGTAGATAGCCAAAGTTTGTATTACTATTTCTTCTTGAAGCAGAGTGACTATGACAAAACTATTAGTAGGGCTGGGGAATCCAGGAGATAAGTATAAGCTTAATCGCCATAATGTTGGCTTTATGGTAATTGATGCGATCGCCGCTCATTTTGGTGTAACTGTTAGTCAAAGTAAATTCCACGCTCATTATACTGCGGCTGAATTTATGCGCAAAAAAGTACTGCTGTTAAAGCCGCAAACTTATATGAATCTTTCAGGTGAGGCGGTGCAGGAATGCGCGCATTTTTTTAAGATTGAGCCGAAAGATATCATTGTGTTTTACGATGAAATCGACCTTGAGTGTGGCAGAATTAAAGTTAAAGTTGGCGGTAGCCATAATGGGCATAATGGTGTAAAGTCGCTCGATAGCCATTTGGGGTTAAATTATACCAGGGTACGCTTTGGTGTTGATCGACCTGAGTTTGGTGATGCAGCTGATTATGTGCTGGCGAATTTTTCGCAAGCACAGGTGATGAAAGTGGAGGAGGTGACTCGTTCAATTGTTGATCACCTCAAGCTTTTGCTTGATGATAAGCTGTCTGAATTTATGAATAAATGTGCGTTAGATTTTAAGCAAGAGGAAAAGATATGAGTTTTAAATGTGGAATTGTTGGGCTACCTAACGTAGGGAAATCAACTTTATTTAACGCAGTAACCAGTAGCAGCGCAGCTGAAGCTGCTAATTATCCATTCTGTACGATTGAGCCTAATGTTGGTATCGTATCCGTTCCTGATGAACGCCTGGATAAAATTTCAGCAATTGTTGGTTCGCAAAAAATTATCCCAACGCAAATTGAGTTTGTCGATATTGCCGGGCTAGTAAAGGGTGCAAGTAAAGGTGAGGGACTGGGCAACAAATTCCTCTCACACATCCGCGAGGTGGATGCGATTGTTCAAGTATTACGCTGCTTTACCGACGAGAATGTCACCCACGTTGACGGTACGGTTGACCCACTCAGGGATGCCGAAACCATTGAAGTTGAATTAATGTTAGCCGATCTTGATAGCCTAGAAAAAAGACTGCCTAATCTTGAGAAGAAAGCTAAGAATGACAAGGAGCTTCAAGCTGAGCTTGCAAGCACATTAAAGGCGCTTGAGCTGTTAAGGGCAGGAAAGCCGGCGCGGCTCTTACTTAATGAATTGAGTGAGATTGAGGTTAAAAAGCTACAGCTACTTACCTCCAAGCCAGTTTTATATGTATGTAACGTTTCGGAAACTGAAGTGCATGAGGGTAATCAATACACGCAATTAGTCGCTAAAAAAGCCGAAGCTGAAAAAGCCGATTATGTTTTGATATCAGCGAAGATCGAGGCGGAAATTTCAATACTTGAGAGCCCAGAAGATAAAGCGGAATTTCTTGAAAGTATCGGTCTTAAAGAAACTGGTTTGAGTCGGTTAATTCGCGCGGCTTATCATTTACTTGGTTTGGTTACCTATTTTACCGCCGGTCCTAAAGAGGCGCGAGCGTGGACAATTAATAATGGTACGCTTGCTCCGCAAGCGGCTGGGGTAATTCATACTGATTTTGAAAAAGGATTCATTCGTGCAGAAACCGTTGGCTATGAAGATTTTACCAAGTATAATGGTGAAGCAGGTGCGCGTGATGCAGGCAAATTAAGGCTTGAAGGTAAAGAGTATTTAGTACATGACGGAGATGTCATGCACTTTAGATTTAACGTCTAACATGTAGGTAGATATGCTGATTCCAGGTAGAGAACAAGAATTGTTTGTCTTAAATTCAATTGCTCTCGGTGTGACTCTTGCATATGGCGCCCCAGCATCCGGGATGGTCGCGGCAATGCTCGGGAATTTTGCGCTACGTTGTCTAACTGAGAATTTATTTGAGCAGAAAAAAATCAATCGAGGTGCTAAAATTGGCATTAATCGTTTTGCTGATGCGTTACTAGTTTGCGCATCTACAACTTATTTAGCTGGCGGTATGGCAGCCTCTTTGGTTGGGTATGGACTAAACCAGGGTGCCGCAAAAGTGCTAAGCTCTAGCTTTGTTTATGGTTTTGTTGCGCGGGGGATTGCGGGTCGGGATGCCTCTTATGTTCTAGGGATAATGTACCCAAATTCTGATTATGCTAGCGAAAAAGATGATACAGTTTTTGCATGTAAAAACTGGGCGATACAATTTGCTAAATATTGTTTTTTGCCCGCACAAATTACCAATATTAGTGAAATGGGTTATCAGCTTCTAGCTGGTTCTATGCGCAACTTAGTCGACGCCTACTTTAACCCAGAAAAATTTCGGATAGGGAGTCTAGATACTAAAGAAGGTATGCTAAGAATGACTTACCAAGTTGGACTGGGAATGGTAAACATGGCAATTTATGGTGTTGCCAATAAAATTAACGCGCTTAACCCGCTGACTTATTACTTAGGTAATGCGGTGACTTTTTCACCAATTATGGGAACTGTGGAGAATATTACAGATGCAGTTAAGCAATATTTCTCAGTAGATAGATATGTTGAGTATTTGACTTATTCCCAAGAAGATGCCTCTAAAAAAGAGAGGTAACGCTGGTTTTGCCACGTTATTTAAGCAATGATTAATAAATTGCAAATATATAAAATGATCGAATATTAATTTGACATTATTCAGTGTATCAGCTATTTTCTGCAAAAACCCCTAGGAAAAAATATGAGTGTTGGAATAAATCCTTACTATAAAAATTATTTAAATATTTCTAAATATGAAAATTTAAAAACTGCTGGAGAAAAGCTATACCTTGCGAACCCAAGTTATGACAAGGCGGGAATTGTAATTCATTCATTCGCGGATTCTATTCATTCGAAAGATTTTATAGTAACCCAAGTAATTGAAGGGTCCTGCCTAAATACCACAGCGGTGTACAAATCAGCTTATGTAAATGTTGCAACCTATTGCCCACCTTGCAAAGATTATTCTTTCGCGGTGCTATTCGGTTTGCCGGTTTTAGCGTCTGTAGCTATGATGCTTAATCAGCCTAAATTGGCTCACGTTATGATGACAGCTGATTTCGCAGTATTAGCTGGTTACTTCTCGTATTGCGATTGTGATAAAATCTATGAGCCATCACTAGTTTGCGTGCCAAGTGAAATTCTACCTGAATTAGCCTCATATTAGTTTTTACGCCAACGATTATTAGTAATTAATACAATTGAAAAGCCAAGTGTAGCAATAACTAGTGCTGCTGGAATTATAGATATTGAATGTAAATAGGCATCAACACTGTATGTTTTGCTGCCGTCAGCGGCAAAAGTGTTATGCCAGTTATAATCCATCACTTTGCCAATTGCGCTATGAAAGAAGAAGCCAAATGACATGATAATCATGTTGCCAATTGATGCAGCGAGGCTACTATCCTTTTCTGGTACATACATCGCAATACGTGATAGAATAACCACCTGATAGGCAGAAAAGAACCCCAGCATTAAGCAAAATGCATGAAGGATTGTGCTATCGCCGATTTTAACAATCATAGCCATGAAAATTGCTAACATAAAGCAACTAGAAATAAGGGTTACCGCATAGTAGTTCCTATAGCGCTCTGCTATATAAGGTAATACTAGTGAACCGATGCACATTCCAGTAAGAACTGATGACACGATGTTTCCTGCATTAAAGCGGGTAATGCCATAGACGGCACTAATAAATGCGGTTCCCCAAGCATCGGCGAATCCTTCGAGTGGAGCAACCATAAGACCACCCAAGATACTCACAACCAGCAATTTTTTATTGGTTAAGATGGCTAAAATATCATTCCAGTTCGAAGAGGCATTATCGCTCTTAATTTGCGGTAGTATAAAATATGATGCGATAGCTAGCACAACTCCGGCACAAAGTAGTAACTGGATAACAGGTTCAATCCCAAGTTTAATAATCATTCCGGATAAGGGGGCGGACATATTAGATGCGGCAATTAGGCCAACACAAACCATTCCACCAAGCATGCGCGAGAATTTCGCGTGGAAAACAATTCTAAAAATTTGGAATGCAGCGATAATGCAGGCAGAAGAGCCAACGCCAACCATCAGCCGGCCAAATTTTACCAAGGTCCAAGAATCAAAATAGATTAAGGGGAGTAAGCCAGCCGATGCTATCAGCATGCAAATAGGTAATACTGTTTTGCTTCCGAGGCGCGCAAGTAATAGTCCAAGTGGAATATGCACGATAACATAGCCGATATAGTAAATGCCAGCATAGGCGCCGAACTCATCGGCAGAAATATTATATTTGCTGATAAGTTCAGGCATAATTAAATTAGGTATTAAGCGCAAAATGTATTGGTAGCAGTAAAAGAACGTGATGCAAGACCATGCTGCAAAAGCGCTGAATCGGTGATTACTAGTCATAATGTTTCCATATTTAGATTTGGTATTTTATTAAATTAGGGGTGGGGGGATTAATATGTGCAGCATCACGCTGCGAGAATAAGAATTAGAGTGGCCAATATATGTTTTTTTGCGCTCATCGCGGCAATATAGCAAATTGGACTAGTTATTTCAAGTGCAATGTTGGATTGAACTTGGTTTGAATATCGACTACCCTTAGATATACAATCAAAGATAGAGCATGCCAAAATACCATATAGTTGCCGATGCTACGCATAACACGGATGAATTCCCGTTACTGAATAAATCGATTATGAGATACATTTCTCATGAGATTATAGCATTAGACGGAGCTGCAGGTATATTGAAAGCGATGGATATAATGCCAGTAGTTATTATTGGCGATCTTGATTCGATCAATCAGGAAACAATTGATTTTTTTCAGGAAAATAACGTCAAGGTTATTAAAATAGATGACCAAGACTCAACTGACTTAGATAAGGGAATGGAGCACGCATTGTCGCTGGGAGCTACTGAAATTATTATTTCTAATGCCTTGGGTGGCCGTGCAGATCATACGATATATAATTACCGGATTATGAAAAAGTATTATTCCAGATTGCGTAATATAAAGATGGTAACTCTAAAAGACTGCATGCAGTATTTTGAGGATGCAGTGGTGCAGATTATTGATGTTGCAGATCGGCCAGTATCAATACTTTCTTTTCCTAAGGCGATAGTTAAGTCGCAAGGGTTGCAATATGAGCTCGACAATTTAGAGTTGGAAATGGGTCTTAAGGAGAGTTCTAGCAATAAAATGATTGATGGGACGGCCATAATTGAAATTAAGGGGAAAGCACTGGTCATATATCCTTTAGAGGCGCAACTTAAAGTTGTTTATAATAATCAACCTTGACTATCTGAAGCCCTTTGGTATTTTATTTTTAAACACGGAGTTAACAATGTCTTCTCACAAAATTTCTGATGATAATTTTGCAACTGAAACCAAAGCTGGCTATGTACTAGTTGATTTTTGGGCGGAGTGGTGCGGTCCTTGCCGCCAGCTTTCACCAATTGTTGACGAAGTTGCCGGTGAAATGAAAGGCAAACTAAAAGTTTGCAAAATGAATGTAGACGAAAATCCTGAAACTCCATCAAAATTCGGTGTGCGCGGGATTCCAGCACTCATTCTTTTTAAAGATGGTAAACAAATTTCCACTAAAGTGGGATCAATGCCTAAGACTACTTTATCAGCGTGGCTGAACGAAGAAATCGCCTAGATATTTGGGAGTAGGAGTATGACTGACTCCACCGAGCTTAATTTCCGCGAACTGTTTAAAAAGCTGCAAAGCCGAATAGTTGAGGAATTTAAAGTGGTGGCAAAAATTGGTGTTGAGCAGGAGTTTTACCTTAAATTTAATAACATAGATGAAGAGCTGCTTATTGAAGAGCTCTCTGCGGGTTTTGACCTGTTTCAAAAAGAGCGCGGCTGGCAACAGTTCGAGGGGATTATTAACTTTACTGACGATCTTGAAGAGCTGGCGGAAAAGGTAAATACAGCGCGGTCTTTTGTCAAACAAAAGGCGCGAGCACTTGGTGTGATATTTGACTTTGCTGCCAAACCTTTTGCGGATGATTACGGATCTGCTCTCCAATTGAATTTATCACTCCATGACAGCACGAAAAAAAATATTTTTAGTCATGGATTGATCGAAGATAATGAAATGCTGGTTTATTCGCTTGGCGGACTGATGGATATTGCGCTCGAATCGGTTTACCTAATGTGCGAGCAAGATGAAGACTACGAGCGTTTTAAAATCCCCGACTTTCTTAACCCCACCCACTTAGCATGGGGTGGTAACAACCGCAGCGCAGTATTTAGGATTCCGCAATCCGACCCTAAATTTCGCCGGATTGAGTTTCGTGTTCCGCCTGCAGAGGCAGATATCGACCGGGCAATTTTTGTGATGTTACTTGGTGTATATCACGGTCTCAAAAACCAGCTGAAACCACCAATTCGCGTCTGGGGCAATGCTTTTGACCCAGTCTATAATCTAATACCATTACCCCTCTCACTCATAGCTGCCAAAAGCATTTATGATAGTGGCGGAAAAATTGCTGAGTATATCAGCAAATTATAGTTCGTCGTGCGTAACAAGGTATTCGTTAATCAGCGGGGTGAATTGGGAAGCACTAGTTCCATCTGCCCAGGCATTGAGAGCTCAAGTCTCCCCGTGGCTAAAAATATAGAAGTCATCAAGATAACGCAAACTGCACATTTTAGGCCTGTTAATTTCCAAGTTATCCTCCTCTCATTTTGGCTGAATCAAAAACACTGTATTGCTCATAGTGCAGGCTTTAATAATTGTCCCGGACATAAGTGCACCTACGTGGGAATGACATTCTCTCAGCTTGTCGTCCTCGCGCAGGCGGGGACCCATAGTTGCAAGCCGCATGAAAGCTGGATTCCCACCTACGTGGGAATGACATTTTCTGGAGGGGAACTACCATAGATACAAACGGGAATTTTGTTTACCTGCGCCGGCAGGTATCCAGGTTTCATGAGGCTTTTAGGGTTGGTCCCCGCGTTCGCGCTACTACTGTCTGGGAATAAATTTTTGGTAGCCGCCTAAAAATAATCAAATAGTATTGTTTTGCTTCCTGGTGATGTAATAAGTTGTTTGCTGCGCAAACCATATAAGACAAAAAATGGCCTGCAATTCCCCCCCACAAATAAAACTACAAAAATTCTTTTCTCAAGTCTCCCCGTGGCTAAAAATATAGAAGTCATCAAGATAACGCAAACTGCACTTTTTAGGCCTGTTAATTTCCAAGTTATCCCTCCTCTCATTTAGGTTGAACCAAAAGCTATCTATTACTCATAACATATGGC
>JBIOER010000021.1:0-13797 GCA_044446225.1 Rickettsiales bacterium
ATCCTGATAAGGGTGGTTCGAAATATCTTGCACAAAAAATAAATACCGCTAAAAAAGTACTACTTAAGTGAATGAGGATATCATGAAAAAATATATTGTTGGAATTCTAATGCTAAATTTAGCTGGGTGCGCACCAATGGTGGGCGTGAGCTCGGCAATCGTTGGAACAACTATCGCCCAAGAGCGAACAGCTGGAGATAAATTGGATGATGAATTAATTATTCTTAAGATCAAAGAAGCTTACACTCAAGAAGAGTTTAATGAGATGTTGGGACGTATTAGTGTTAACTCATTTGAAAATCGCGTACTGCTTACTGGTAGCGTCAGAGATAAAAAGTTTTTAGATAAAGCAGTTGAACTGGCCTGGAAAGTTAGAGGTGTTAAGGAAGTCCTTAATGAAATTATCGTGTCGCAAAAAGAATTCAAAGACCATGCACAGGATGCGCTGATTGCAAATACTATTAGGAGTAAATACTTACTAGAGAAAGACTTTGATTCCTTGAACTATACGGTGGATGTTAACGAAGGTGCAGTTTACTTGCTGGGAGTTAGTCAGACAGCCCTTGAATCACGCAAAGCAATTGAGATCGCTCGCAGTGTGAAAGGGGTTATACAGGTGGTAAATTATGTGATTCCTAAGGATGATCCACGTAGAAAAGGCTACATGCCTGTGTCAAGAGATTAATTTAAAATTAGGTGTAATTTAATACTTTTAGTTATTAACCAATCCTCTAAATTGAATGATTCATACACATTGAGAGTAACGCTATGAAACCGCTTATTTCTGCAATCGTCTTGAGTTTATTATTTTGTGTAAATGCTGTGGCAAGGCCATTGGTTCAGCCAGATATGTCTAAGCAGCGCGACATCATCGGTATCGGTGATTCGGTGGTGGATTTCATTGTTAAATTAAGCGATGAGGATTTGCGCAAAGCACTAACCCTACCTTATAATTATAAAAAAGGTGATCTGAACTTTATAGATAGTAGGGTAACTCATGAATTAGTTGCCAAAATGAAAGATCCACAAAAAATTCCTGGTGGAGCAGTTTCTAACATGTTGGTTGATTTCTCGAGCTTAGGTGGGGATACAATGTTTGTTTCTGTGGTAGCGAGTGACGATATTGGCGAGAGCTTTGTAAAAAGCTTAGAGGAAGCAAAAGTTGGAGTTGCCAATAAGCCTGAAATTTCGCAACTGGATACTTCGCAGAATCTTGTTTATGTCACGCCCGACGGTGATCGTACCATGCTCATTCATAGTGGAATAGCGGATACGCTCAGCCAAAATAATATTAAATACCATGAGATAAAAGATTACAAAGTTATTTACCTAGTTGGTGGATTATGGGATAAAGGCGGGCAAAAATCTAAAGCTGCTTTAAGAGCGTTAAATACTGCAGAAAAGGTAGGCACTCTGCGCGCCTTTGGTTTGCATGATGTTTATTTTATTGATCGCTTCAGAAATGAATTTTTGGATGTTTTGCCACAGGTTGACGTTGTTTTTTGTAACGAAAAAGAGGCGAAAGCTTTATTCCAAACGGATTCGCTTGATAAGGCAATGAAGGAATTCCAAAAAAGGGTGCCGCTGGCAGTTGTTACTATGTCTGAGAAAGGAGCGAATATCATTACTGAGCATAATATTTTTAATGTGAAATCGGTAGTTCATAAAGATAAGGTGGTTGACACAACCGGTGCAGGAGATGCCTTCACGGCCGGGTTCTTGTATGGTTATACCCATGGCAAAACTCTTGAGGAGTCTGCCGAAATTGCCGCTAAAGCCGCGGGTGAAATTATTCAGCACATCGGGGGGCGCCCCACTTCATCGTTGGCTAAAGTACTATGATAATTCTGGCGCTTGAAACATCGGGTGGTAGGTGCAGCGCGGCTGTTTTGCGAGAGGGAGAGATAATAGCGTATAAGCTTCTGGAAGCCGTTAACAAACAGGCTGAAGAATCAATTACCATAATTAGTGAAACATTAACTCATGCTGGCATTACACTGCAAGAAGTTGATTATCTCGCGGCGTGTTTGGGGCCGGGAAGTTTTACCGGGATTAGAGTGGGTATAGCAGCACTTGAAGGCATTGGTCTTGCTATTGAAAAGCCAATTATTGGCGTTTCATCACTGGAGTGTTTAGCCTGTGGTTATAGTGAGAAAATAGTCTGCGCGCTTGCAGCGGGACGGGATCAGTATTTTGTGCAGAAATTCTTAAGTGGGATGGCGGTGAATGAAATTTCAATTGTTGATGCAAGCGAGATGCTCATCTATGCAGATGATGCAAAAATAATTGGGAACTTTGTTAACCAAACATTGCCTGATGCAAAAATGTTGGCCTATGCCGCATATAGCTACGCCCAAAATCCAAATTTCCAACCCGCAGTAACACTTGCGCCGATCTATGTCCGCGAGGTATCCATCGGCGGGAAAGATAATTCTAGAGCTTAAGCGCTAGTTGTTATAGTATGGCGGAGAAGTTCCTATTAGCATTATGACCAAGTTTATTAACCTTCGCACCTATTCAGACTATTCACTCGGCAAGGGGGTGGTAAAGCTTAAGGATTTGGTAAAGCACTGTGCTAAAAATAAAATACCTGCAGTCGGGCTAACGGACACCAATAATCTATTTGCATCGCTTGAATTCTCTATGGAGGCGGTAAAAAGTGGTGTACAGCCAATTATAGGTATGGATACTACCGTAAGGCATAATAGCTTTATGGGTAATGTGTTGCTCTTTGCGAGCAACCAGGCTGGTTACCAAAATCTCTTACAAATTGCCAGCGACATATATTTAAAGCGTGAAGCGCATGAGTTACAAATAAAATCGGAAACGTTATTGAGTCAATCGGAAGGATTGATAGTCTTGACGGGAGGAAACGATAGTATTGAACGAAAATTATTTGAAGCTAATCGATTAGAAGAACTAAAAGAATATGTTGTTGGTTTGCAAAGTACGCTCAAAGATAATTTGTTTGTTGAGCTGACGCGGAGCGCAAAAACAAACAGTGAATATGAGAACTTCATCATTGATTTAGCTTACGAGCTAAATATCCCAATTGCTGCGACCAACGAAGTTGATTTTTTAACGCCAGATATGCACGAAGCGCAAGATGCATTTTTATGCATCGCAAGCGGCAGATATTTGCTTGAAGATGATCGCCCCAAGGCTTGCCAGGATAATTATTTAAAATCAGAAGCGCAGATGAGCGAGCTGTTTGCGGATCTTCCTGAGGCGATAGAAAACACGGTTTTAATTGCTAAAAAATGTGCGGTTTTCTCGCAATATCGCAACCCAGTATTGCCAAAATTTGGGCAAGGCTTGGATGAAGATAACGAATTAGAAAATCAAGCATTGGCAGGCTTAAAAAATCGTTTAAATAAAGAAGAGTTACCTGAAGAATATGCTGCGCGACTTAAGTTTGAGTTATCAGTAATTCACAAAATGAAATACAGCGGGTATTTCTTGATTGTATCTGACTTTATTAAATGGAGTAAGTCGCAAGATATCCCAGTAGGGCCTGGAAGGGGCTCTGGTGCTGGTTCAGTTGTGGCATGGGCACTTGAAATTACCGACTTAGATCCGCTAGAATTTGGATTGCTCTTTGAACGTTTCTTAAATCCTGATCGGGTATCGATGCCCGATTTTGATATCGACTTTTGCCAAGAACGGCGCGAAGAAGTAATCCGCTATGTTCAGCAAAAATATGGCTATGACCAAGTAGCGCAGATTGTTACCTACGGGAAGCTCCAAGCGCGCGCAGTGCTTCGTGATGTGGGGCGTGTTTTGCATATGCCGTATCCAGTGATCGACAAGATTTGTAAAATGGTTCCTAATAATCCAGCCAATCCCGTGACCTTGGGCGAGGCGATCAAGTTAGACCGCGAACTGCAAAGAACTGCTGAAGGTGATCCTGAGCTTAAAAAGTTGTTAGAGATTAGTCTGAAGCTTGAAGGGTTGAACCGCCATATTTCTACCCATGCGGCAGGGATTGTTATTTCCGACCGTCCAATTGTCGAGATTGTACCGCTTTATAAAGATGAATCTTCAGACATGCCAGCGGTACAGTATTCCATGAAGTACGCCGAGTCCGCAGGATTAGTTAAGTTTGACTTTTTGGGTCTTAAAACGCTTACCGTAATTTCTTGGGCGTGTAAGTTAATTAAAAACAAAATTGATGTTTCCAAGCTACCTCTAGACGATAAACTCACCTATGAGATGTTGTCCCGGGGCGAGACGATCGGCGTCTTTCAGTTTGAAAGTCCAGGAATGCGTGAGTCGATTAAAAAACTTAGGCCGGACTCGATTCAAGATCTAATTGCACTGGGCTCGTTATATCGTCCGGGACCAATGGATAACATACCTAGTTATATCAATCGTAAGCACGGAACGGAAAAGCCCGAATATTTGCACCCCAAGATGGAGCTCAGTTTAAAAGAAACTTACGGGATTATTGTTTACCAAGAGCAGGTGATGGAGATTGCTCGTGAGCTTGGCGGGTATACGCTGGGAGGCGCGGATTTATTACGCCGTGCCATGGGTAAAAAAATTAAAGCCGAGATGGAAGCTCAGCGCGATTTATTCGTCAATGGTTGTATTGGAAATGGAATTGATAAGGCGCTGGCTGATGAAATATTCGCATTGATTGAGAAATTTGCCAGCTATGGGTTTAACAAGTCCCATGCTGCAGCATATGCGATGATTTCGTATCAAACTGCCTATTTGAAAACACATTATCCGGTAGAATTTTTGGTCGCCTCAATCAATCTTGAGATTGCCGACACCGATAAAATTAATCTTTTCTTAAGTGAAGCGAAGCGTTTGGGGATTGTGATTTTGCCGCCTGATATCAACTATTCATATGGATTATTTACGATTGAAAAGGGTGCGATTCGTTATGGTTTAGGCGCGCTTAAAAACGTTGGGCTTAAGGCAGCAGGCTTGATCGCGAATGAACGAGATGTGACAGGAAAGTTTACCTCTCTCTATGATTTTTTTGAGCGTTGCCCTGAGAATGCGATTAACAAAAGGTTGATTGAAAGCTTCGCCAAGAGCGGAAGTTTTGACGCGGTTTATGAAAACCGCCAAGAGATTTTTGAAAATGCGGAGTTATTCACCCGCTATACCACCAATTACAAACAAGAAAAAAATTCCAAACAATATGGATTGTTTGACGACGAAATATTTGCCATGAGTAAGCCAGCCATCAAACAGCTAATGGATTGGAGTCAGATGGAAAAATTAGCAGCCGAGATGGATGCTTTTGGATTCTACTTATCGGCGCATCCACTTGAATATTACCAAGCTAAATTAGCTAAACTTAGAATCACTGATTCTGTAAAAGTAGATATGCTAGCTTCAGCTAAAGGTACTAAATTAACGATTGTTGGGGTGATTACTTCGCGTAAAATTAGGTCAACGCCCAAAGGCAAATATGCATTTATGCAGCTTTCGGACTTGAAAGGGTTGATCGAAGTTTCAATTTTTAATGAAAAATTACTAATTGCTAACGACGAATTAATCAAAGTCGGTAACACGGTCATGCTGCGGATTGATGCGCGTAAGGATGATACTGGTTTAAGGGCGGTGGTGGATAGCATTACGCCAATTGAAGAGGCCACAGCTAATATCGATACCAAATGGCTATTAGTTATTAATGATACTAAACATATCGAGACTATAAGGGAACATTTCGCCCCCCAAGGGAAATTAGTCGAGGTGAGTCTTAAGCTCGAGGGTAAGGCATTAGTCACATTCAAATCTGAGCAACCCATGTACTTGGCGGCCAACGCCGAAGAGCATTTGCGAAAAGTTGCTGGGATTGAGTTGATTGAGGTTTAGTATATTTTTTTACAAGACTTGATATTAAGGTCAGGCTGGCTTAAATTGTTGTCAGATACTATTTGGTAATTAAATGGCAGTTGAGATTCTAATGCCCGCGTTGTCACCAACCATGACAGAGGGTAACTTAGCAAAGTGGTTGAAGAAAGAAGGCGATAAAATTAAGCCGGGCGAAGTGCTCGCTGAGATTGAGACCGATAAAGCGACCATGGAAGTGGAAGCAGTAGATGCTGGAATCCTTGGGAAAATTATTGTTCCGGCACAAAGTCACGGGGTAAAAGTTAACCAATTAATTGCGGTGATCTTAGAAAGTGGCGATGACAAGAATGCTATCGATGCCATAATCAAAAAATTTGCTGATCAGCCAAAGGCTGCTGTGCCTGAAGCTAAAAAAGTAGAAACTCATGTAGCTAAGCCAGAAGTGATTTCGGCGCAGGCAAACAACAGAATCTTTGCCACACCACTTGCGAAAAAAGTTGCTTCCATGCAAGGAGTTAATCTCAATCAAATTCAAGGTTCAGGTCCAAAAGGACGCATTGTGAAAGATGATGTATTAAATACTAAATCCACAGGTAAACAGATAGGGAGAAACCAGCAGGAGTATAGCGTTGTTCCAGTTAGTACGATGCGTAAGGTGATCGCTAAGCGATTGATGGAGTCTAAACAAACGATCCCACATTTTTATCTCACGGTTGATTGCAATGTCGATGAGCTCTTGAAATTCCGCGAGGCAGTAAACAACAACGCGCCGCAGAAGGATGGCGTTCCTGCTTATAAAGTTTCGCTTAATGATATTATAATTAAAGCTTCGGCCACTGCGCTTGCGCGCAAGCCAGAAGCGAATTGTTCATGGAGCGATGATGCGATACTACAATACAATAATGTTGATATTGCGGTGGCAGTAGCCATACCAGATGGCTTAATTACGCCCATTGTTCGAAATGCTGATCAAAAATCACTGACTCAAGTATCAGTGGAAATAAAGGAGCTCGCAGCAAGAGCGCGTCAAAATGGTTTAAGGTCAGAGGAATTTCAAGGCGGTAGCTTTAGTATTTCCAATCTTGGTATGTATGGCATTAAGCAATTTAATGCGATTATCAATCCGCCACAGGCATGCATTCTTTCCGTTGGTGCCGTTGAAAAACGAGTAATTGCAGTAGGTGATGCTGTGCGAGTGGCAAGTGTGCTGACGGTTTCAATTTCTTGCGATCATCGTGTGATCGATGGTGCGATTGGTGCTGAGCTTCTTGGTCTTATTAAGCAGTACTTAGAACAACCTGTTATGATGTATGTATGAAAGAATTTGATGTAGTGATTTTAGGTGGTGGGCCTGGCGGATACGTTGCGGCAATCCGTGCTGGCCAATTGGGTTTAAAAACGGCGGTAATCGAACGCGATACTTTGGGTGGTATTTGCCTTAACTGGGGTTGTATTCCAACGAAAGCGCTATTGCGCTCCGCGGAAGTTTTGCACCTCGTGCAAAATGCGGATGAATTCGGCGTGAAATGTTCAAACATTAGTTTTGACCTCAAAAAAATGGTGGAAAGATCACGTAGTGTTTCAAAAAAACTCACGACGGGCATCAAGCAATTAATGAAGAAAAATAACATCACAGTTATTGAAGGAACCGGCAAGCTTTTGGGTAACTCTAAAATTCAAGTGGGGAGCGAAGAAATAAAGGCTAAGCACATCGTGATCGCCACCGGAGCGCGTGCGCGCGAGATAAAAGGTATCGAGCCGGACGGTAAATATATTTGGACTTATAAAGAAGCAATGATTCCTGCTGAGCTACCAAAATCGCTATTGATAGTTGGTAGCGGCGCAATTGGCATTGAGTTCGCAAGCTTTTATAACATGCTGGGTGTAGAGGTTACTATTGCTGAAATTTCTCACCGAATTTTAGGTGCAGAGGATGAGGAGATTTCAAAAATTGCTCATAAGGCGTTTGAAAAACGCGGGATTAACATTATTACTGAAGCAGCAATTGCTAACGTAAAAATTGCCTCTGGGTTGGTTGAGGTCGAAATTTCGAGTAAGAAGTACAAGTTTGAACGAGTGATTTCGGCGGTGGGAATTGTTCCCAATGTTGAGAATATTGGACTGGAAAAAACCAAAGTTAAGCTTGATGAGAAAGGGCATATTAAAACTGATCAATACTCAAAAACTGATGAACCTAATGTTTATGCTATTGGGGATGTGACTAAAGGTCCATGGCTTGCCCACAAAGCTAGCCATGAAGGGGTGATTTGCATTGAAAAGATTGCTGGTAGTAAAGGTGTGCAGCCGATTAAGCAGGAAAATATTCCAGGTTGCACCTATTGTTACCCACAAATAGCCAGTGTTGGCTTGACTGAAGATAAGGCCAAGCTAGCTGGGTATAAGATTAAAGTGGGGCGCTTTCCGTTTATGGCCAATGGTAAAGCCATTGCTTTGGGTGAGCCTGAAGGATTGGTCAAAACGATTTTTGATGAAAAGACGGGTGAGCTACTCGGCGCGCATATGATTGGTGCTGAGGTGACGGAGATGATCCAAGGTTTTGTCATCGGTAAAACTATGGAGGCGACTGAGGAAGAATTTATGCATACGATATTTCCTCATCCTACACTATCAGAGATGATGCACGAGTCGGTCCTATCTGCATTTGGTAAGGCACTACATTTTTAAAGATCGGTTGCGCAGGTGATTTTTTTGTACTGAATCTCCTCAAGAGCTAGCAGCAGCTTGCGTGAGACATTCCACGCTGAGTATTTTTGTAATGTTTCAAAGCCACTAGAGGCAAGCTTTTTAGCTAATTTGTGATTGTGAATTAGCAGAAGGATATTGTCTGCAAACTCATTTGGTGAGTCTAGGCTGGAAAATAATGCATCGCGTTTATGCTTGGCGATTTCAGAAGGTCCTTCAGAAGAAGTGGTTACGATCGGTTTGGAATGTAAAAACGCTTCCAGCAATACTAAGCCAAAAGGTTCGTGGTGTGAAGGGATGCAAAAGATATCTATGTTTGAAAAAAAATTCTCTTTATCGTCAACCCACCCCAAAAATTCCACTTCCTTATCTAGCCGAAGTTTTCTAGTTAATTTGCGGAGGTTATCGGCCTCTTCACCGTCTCCAGCTATTTGTGCCTTGAACTTAATTTTTTTGTCCTTAAGGATTTTAAGGCTTTCTAAGAACATTGCAGTGCCCTTTTTGGCTACCAACCGCCCCATAAAACCCAGCACCGGCACTTTGGAGATTTCGGGCTCAATAAACTGGGTGTTTTCTGGAAAGCTTATCATGTTAGTGATGTGGTAAATCTTGTCCTTTGGCTGACCAGCATGAATCAAATGCTTTTTAAGATCCTGAGTGATGGCAATAATTGCATCTGCGCCAATTAACGGTTTAAATTTATAGTTATGACAAACCGCTATAATTGGAACATTATTGGTTGCCTTGCGAAATAGTTGGGTGGCGCGATTCCCATGTGTTATGATGCATTGCGGATTTTCACGTGCGATTAACTTGCGTAGTTTGAATATGGCAAACGGGTCGTATTGGTTAAAGTTGCTAATGGCTTCATAATGCCCATATATTTTGTCCCTTACTTGTGCCTTGGGATGCACCACAGGGATAACGTGCATATGCGCGAGATTTAGCGCGTGGTTATAGTCCAAGAACACCTGTTCTATGCCACCTAAACCCCTACTAAACATTGCATTGATAACTTTCATCGCTTGTATTTTTTACCCATCTGTGCTAAATAATATCTGCAACTAGAACAAAAATACAGGGAATTATGGGTATTGATAAAGTAGGTCCAGGCAAGAATGCTCCAGATGAAGTTAATGTGGTGATTGAAATCCCCATGAATGCTGGGCCAATTAAATATGAGTTTGATAAAGATACTGGGATGATCACGGTTGATCGGTTCATGCCGACTTCAATGTCTTATCCTTGTAACTATGGTTTTATTCCTGGAACGCTGTCGGGTGATGGTGATCCTGCAGACGTGCTGGTCTACTCAAGTCATCAAATTGTTCCGGGTGCAGTTATCCGCGTTAAGCCAGTTGGCGTTCTGATGACTGAAGATGAAAGCGGGATGGATGAAAAAATTCTTGCAGTTCCTGCTAATAAAATCGATGTGTTTTTTACAGAAGTTAATTCGTATAAAGATTTGCCGCCGATGTTGCTTAAGAAAATCGAGCACTTCTTTGAGAATTATAAGAAGCTTGAAGTGGGTAAGTGGGTTAAAATTTCTGGTTGGAAAGATGCAAGTGAAGCAAAAGAAATAATTAAAGTAGCCATTAGCAATGCCAAAAAATAATTATATTATCACCACATTTTACGAGTTTGCGGACCTGCCACACTATGTGGAATTGCGTCCACAAATTATTAAATTTTGTAGTGATCATGGAATTAAGGGAACTATTTTGCTTGCCAGCGAAGGGATCAATTCAACTTTAGTAGGTACGCGGGAAGGGATTGATGCTTTTTATGCCTATGTTACCAGTATGCCAGAGTTTGCAAAAATGGAATTCAAAGAGAGCTTTTGCGACTACATGCCGTTTAAAAAACTCAAGATTCGCCTTAAAAATGAAATCGTGAAACTGGCGCAAAATAATCTTAATATGGATCAGCGCGGAGAACTTTTAGACAGTCAAGCGTGGGATGATTTGCTGGCCGACCCTAAGACTTTGTTAATTGATACGCGAAATGACTACGAAGTGGTATTCGGGACGTTTAAAGATGCCATCAATCCTAAAATCCGCAATTTCACCGACCTGCCTAAATGGGTAGAGAAAAACCTCAAGCCAGAAGATAAGGAACGCCCAATAGCAATGTTTTGTACCGGTGGAATTCGCTGCGAAAAATCAACTGCGTATATGGTGCAGGCCGGCTACAAACATGTTTACCATCTTAAAGGTGGAATACTTAAGTACTTCGAAGAGACCAAAAATTCATCCGGGAATTGGAATGGTAGGTGCTTTGTGTTTGATGACCGCGTGGCGGTTGACCCAGAACTTAAGCCATACGCATAGTCGCTCAAAGATCGAATGAACTAGGCGCAAGTAGTTGTGCAGTAGTCCGTTTTAATGTGTTAAGAAAGGTTGAATAACCTATAGCGCTCAAGATTGAGGCGGCAAATTGCAGTCCCATGAAGTTCTGGTTAAGTATGATCGGCCATAGTACCATATGAAGTAAGCAAAGATATGAGATATGAGTATGGGACAAGTATTGCATACACGCGCCACAACCACGCACGCAGTGCGGAAGGCTATTCAGCAATCAAACGAGAGTATGGTCAAACTCGCTAAACACTATAATATTAATGTGAAGACGGTTAAGAAGTGGAAAATTCGGGCGAGCATTGAAGATGAGAGAATGGGCACCAAACAGCTAGGTAGTACGGTTTTAAGCCCTTTAGAAGAGAGAATAATAGTGGAGTTTAGGCTTCATACATTAAGCAGCCTTGATGACTTACATACTGCGTTACAAGACGAAATTCCCCATTTGAGCAGAAGTAGTTTACATAGATGTTTGAAACGGCATGGCATTTCGGTGCTGCCAACAGAAGACAAGGCATCCTCAAGCGCTAAGAGGCGTAAAGAGTATGCGATTGGGATTTTGCATATTGCCGCAGTGGAAGTAATAGCAAATGCGGGTAAGGCATATATATTTATAGCGGTTGATCGGAGCTCAAAGCTGATAATAGCAAAAGTTTATAATGATAAAAGCGAGAAAACAGCCGGTGATTTTTTGCGCTATATTCTTCAAAAAACCCCCTACACGATCGATAAAATAATCACTAATACTGTCACCGAGTTCGCTGATCTTTGTAAAAAACATCATATTGAGTATAGCGGGTTGCAAGCCATGCATCCTTGGGGAGATAGTCCGGAAAATTCTAGAGCGGTTATTAATTGTGCAAATATTGGGCAACTACAAAGTTATATCGAGCGTTTTCTTAAGGCCTATACCACCCTAAAACCCTTCAAAGCCCTGGGCTTTCAAACTGTTGAGCAGTTTATAAAAGATGAGAAATAGCTAGGCGAAAATAGCCAAAACCCCATAATCCACTACATCATGAGATTATATCGTTAACCTTTTGTTAATAACTATTTGTTAAAATAAAACTAATAACAAGTTAATGGGGTGTTTAAATGGCTCTTACAGTTAATATTAACGCAGAGATAGTAGCGAAGATTGATCCTGCCGGGTCTATCGTTCTTAAAGATGATGAAGATCCGATTGTATGGGCGATTAACAATAACAAGCGGATTGAAGGAAAGGACCCTATAATGTGGGCGATTAACAATAACAAGCGGATTGAAGGAAAGGACCCTATAATGTGGGCGATTAACAATAACAAGCTGATTGAAGGAAAAGATCCTGTAACGTGGGCGATTGATAATGACCAGAAAATTGATGGCCAACAGCCGGCGGCATGGGCTTACGATAACAAGCTTGATTTTAATGGAAGATATAGGCTTGCATATTTCGAAAGGTCTGTAAGAGATGAAACATATGCGGTTAAGGCGGAAGAAAGTACTTTGCCTCAGCCGGGAGAATTGCAACGTAAAGGAGCTAAAACAATAGGTATTTCAACTGGGATGCTGGTGCAAAGGGATGGGATAACATATATAGCAAAAGAATTTATGATTGAATTGGCAGATGCTATCACTACTGAACAAGTAAGTGAACGTGATGATGGAATCACAGAGCTCTATATGGGTGGAATATATGAGAAGGGATTTTCTGATAATTTTGGCCAAGGTCAAGGTCCTAAAGTGCGACTGATGGTTGCGCCTGGGCAGGTACAAAATTTAATTGGCGATAGGGTGAAAGTACTAGGTAAAGACGGTTCGCGCAAAGTAGCTCATGTTACCTCAAGATTCTTTGAGGGTTTTAGGCCATTTTACGACCTTGATAAAAGTGAAGTTGGAACGATAAAGGGTTTTGAGGCGGTTATTGCAGCTATTATTATTATGGGCGAAACAGATTACCACGGCAATAATACAGGGGTAGTCAAAAGGGGAAATGAGTTGTTAATGGTTAAAATTGATCATGGACGGTCATCTCATTCATTTGCGAGTGAAAAAGAAATTAGACGTGATATACAATCTAAGTTTGCTTTGTATGGGTATAATGCAATACCTTTTGATATTGTGAAGTTTAAAGCGGCAATTGACAAGATGGTAGAGGTGTTGAAAAACGATCTCAACTTGGAAGATCGGTTAAATCGTACAGAGTCCGATTTACGCAAAATTGGATGTGATTTGGCAAAAGATCTTACTGCAAAATATCACTATGAAAGAATACAAAAGAATCTTGTTGCCGCTAAGGAACTTTCGCAAGCACTGGGAGTAATTGCGTTGTTTAAGAATCTAGATTTGGGAAAGAATGCTCAGTGGTTGGAGACGTTGGGTGGTCTAGACGTTTTTAAATGGGCTGAAATTAATAATTATACAATTATCATTGAGGACTTGGATGATAGCGATAAAAAAAAGCTTCTAGAGTATGCCATAATTTGCGGTAATAAAAACATGATAAGTAAGGTTAAGAACGAGGCTTTAGTTCAGGCCTTATATGATGATAATCCGACAACATCATTGCACCTTGCTGCTGGTCTGGGGGATCTTGCCAGGGTCAGGCAGCATCTAGGTGGTGAGACGAAGATCAATGCTGTAGGTAATAACTATATGACAGCGCTTCACTATGCGGCACAAAATGGTAATAAAGAGGTTGTTGTATTGTTGTTGGCGGTGCAAGGTGTGGAAATCAATGCGAAGGATGGAGAGGGTAAGACAGCGCTTCACTATGCGGCACAAAATGGTAATGAAGAGGTTGTTGTATTGTTGTTGGCGGTGCAAGGTGTGGAGATCAATTTGAAAGATAATAAAGGTAAGACAGCGCTTAGTTATGCAGTGGAAATTGGTAACAGAAGTATGATTGAATTTCTTTTAGGCAATGGTGCGGATATCAATGTGC
>JBIOER010000022.1:0-13647 GCA_044446225.1 Rickettsiales bacterium
GGTGTATCAATAATATTAATACGATATGATTTTTTATCATCTGGTCCTTTCCAGTAACAAGTAGTAGCCGCCGAAGTAATTGTAATACCGCGTTCTTGCTCTTGCTCCATCCAATCCATTGTTGCAGCACCTTCGTGCACTTCACCAATTTTATGTGACTTACCTGTATAATATAGAATTCTTTCTGTTGTCGTAGTTTTACCAGCATCGATGTGCGCCATGATGCCGATATTACGATATAACTCAATTGGTGTAGTACGATTACTCATTTTGATTCCTACCAGTTAAAGTGTGCGAATGCACGGTTTGAATCAGCCATTTTATGAGTGTCTTCACGTTTCTTAACTGAAGCCCCTCTTAAGTTAAAGGCATCCATAAATTCAGCAGCCAAACGCGTAGAAATAGTTTTTCTATCTTTACGGTTACGAGCAGCGATAATAATCCAACGAATTGCAAGTGCAAGCTGGCGTGTAGGACGTACATCGCACGGCACTTGGTAAGTTGCACCACCAACCCTTTTTGACCTAACTTCTACAGCTGGACGAACGTTCTCAAGAATCTTCTCAAACATTTCAACTGGGTCTACATTTAATTTTTGCGCAGCCTCTTCTAAGGCAGAGTAAAGTGCAGCTTCTGCAATTGACTTCTTACCATGAGACATTAATGAATTAATAAATTTTGTAATAATAACGTTCCCGTATTTTGCATCCGGGTGGACTTGTCTTATTACTGCAGCTCTTCTCCTCGACATATCAAATTCCTTATTATACTATTTAGGTCTTTTTGCACCATAATGTGAACGAGCTTGTTTACGGCCCTGAACACCTTGTAAATCTAACGCACCACGAATATTGTGGTAACGAACACCTGGAAGATCTTTCACCCTTCCGCCTCTTATCAGAACTACTGCGTGTTCCTGTAGATTATGGCCTTCACCAGGAATATAACTGGTAACTTCATAACCATTGGTTAGCTTAACACGGCAAACTTTACGAAGCGCCGAGTTTGGCTTTTTAGGAGTAGTTGTGTACACACGAGTACAAACGCCTCTCTTTTGAGGACAGCTTTGTAACGCTGGTACTTTGTTTTTCCTGACTTTACTCTGTCTAGGCTTTCTAACTAACTGGTTAACTGTAGGCATTAATCACTCCAAACACTAATATATAAAGGTTCTGTGCTTAATTTATATAAAGCAGTGGAGTGATAATATTGATTAAGTAATAATCAGTCAAGCTTATTTTTGACTAAATGCAATTTTTTTGGTAGCGAAACTAGTACACCCTCTTCTTAGGAGGGATGAATTCCATCTCGTCCGTCAGTGTTGTTTTAGAAACTGGTTTATAGTCAATTTTAAATTCACCTTTGCTGTCAACCCATATAAGAGTATGCTTCATCCAGTTTTTATCATCACGATCTTTGAAGTCCTCACGTGCGTGAGCGCCACGGCTTTCTTGCCTGTTAACCGCACCCGCAACAGTTGCAATTGCTTGCCCGCGTAGGTTGTCTAACTCTAGCGCTTCAACTAAGTCGCTATTCCAAACCATGCCACGATCAGTAATTCCTAAGTCACTATAGCTCGCAAAGACTTTCGACACCTTTTTCAAGCCTTCAGCTAGAGTTTCCTCCATTCTAAAGACGTTCGCATGATCTTGCATTGACTTTTGCATCTCCTTGCGAATTTTAGATGCTGGCAGTTTACCATTTGAATATCTAATTTTATCAAAACGAGCAAAACCCGCATCTTGAATTTCATTGGCCAGCTTCTTGTGTGGCATATTTGGTTTAATTAACTCTGCAGCTCTAATTGCAGCAGCTCTACCGAACACCACCAGGTCGAGTAGCGAATTAGAACCCAAACGATTGGCGCCATGCACTGAAACACACGCTGCCTCACCGATTGCCATCAAGCCCGCAACCATAACTAGGTCTTTACCTTTTTTAGTTAAGACTTCACCATGGAAATTTGTGGGAATACCACCCATATTATAATGTACAGTCGGCACAACTGGAATTGGTTGCTTAGTAACATCAACTCCGGCAAAGATCTTCGCACTCTCTGAAATACCCGGTAGGCGCTCATGAAGAACCTTAGGATCTAAGTGCGATAACACTAAGTGAATATGATCTTTGTGCTCACCACAACCGCGCCCTTCACGTATTTCCATAATCATCGATCTACTTACCACGTCCCGCGACGCCAAATCTTTAGCGCTTGGAGCGTAGCGCTCCATAAAGCGCTCACCTTTGGAATTAATTAAATAACCACCCTCACCTCTTGCTCCTTCAGTAATCAAACACCCAGCTAAATAAATACCTGTAGGGTGAAACTGAACGAACTCCATATCTTGGAGCGGCAATCCTGCACGCAGAACCATCCCGTTACCATCACCTGTGCAGGTATGCGCCGAGGTCGCAGATTGATAAGCCCTACCATAACCCCCGGTTGCAAGCACCACTTGATGTGCGCGGAACCTATGTAATTTACCGTCCTCAAGTGAGTATGCAGTTACCCCTTTACAACTCCCATCTTCATCCATAATCAGATCAAGCGAGAAATATTCAATAAAGAACTCTGCATTAAATTTTAGAGATTGCTGATAAAGGGTATGCAAAATCGCATGTCCAGTACGGTCTGCTGCTGCACAAGTACGTTGCGCAGCTTTGCCCTCTCCGTAATTGGTGGTCATCCCACCAAACGGGCGCTGATAAATCTTACCTTCTGCAGTACGTGAAAACGGCACACCGTAGTGCTCTAATTCAATAATTGCCTGCGGGGCGTTTTGACACATATACTGAATTGCATCTTGATCACCTAACCAATCCGAACCTTTTACAGTATCATACGCATGCCAACGCCAATCGTCTTCACCCATATTTCCTAAAGCTGCGCTAATACCGCCTTGCGCTGCTACTGTGTGGCTGCGCGTTGGGAAAACTTTGGATATGCAGGCAGTTCTCAGCCCGCGTTCAGCCATACCCAGCGTTGCGCGGAGCCCAGCTCCACCAGCACCAACTACTACCACATCATATTCATGATTCACTATTTCGTAATTACTCATATCTACATCAATTAAAGATTTTAATTATCAACCCAACAATGTGGATCCCAAACACCGTTACGCAAGAAGCTACGAAAGTTACAATATTAAAGAAGTATAACCCTATCAGCGCACTTATTTTTAGCATTCTGCAATGCACATAATCTTCAATTACCGTCTGTAAGCCCAGCGTTGCATGATATAGCGATGTTCCAATGAACATAATCGCCATAAATAAATTCATCGGGGCACGCATATAATCGCCTAAAACCTCAGGACCATATGCCATTAAGTAAACCGTTGAAATAATAAACCAATTAAGCAGCACCAACATAAATACTGCTGTTACCCTTATATTTACATGGTGATGGGTACCGCTCCGAGCGGAACCTAAATGTTTAACTTTAGCCAATGGCGTTTTCATGCTCATAATACGATATACCTCATAGCAATTAACCAACATAAAGTGGTGATTGCAAATGATGAAATCACCGCAATCCAGCCAGTTATAGTCATGGTTTTCACATCAAAACCCCAACCAAGATCCCAAAAAAGATGTCTAATTCCTGTGCACATATGGAATATTAAACTAAAACTCCATGCCACAACCAGAGCTTGACCGAACATGGTTGAGAAAAAAATATAGATTAGCGAATCCTCAATATTCCCCGTTGCATATTGGAAAGTTACCATAATCCACAATACCGCAACCAGCCCGACATAATTATACACCCCACTCAAGCGGTGCATGATTGAAAGAACAGAACTGATTTGCGGACGATAAATACCCAAATGAGGCGATAGCGGCTTTTCCCGACGTTTCATAAAACTACTTATATTTCATATGCTAATATCGTAACGGTAATTTACCGACGTTCAAGCAAAAGTTGCGCTTATATAATTATAGCGCGATATACGATATTATGCTATAATCACAGCATAAATTTTAAAAAGGAGCAAATAAATGCAAGATATTAGCACTGTAGTAACAACTACGCCCGAAGACTATAACTCTGTATACGACCAATTTAAATATGCGTCCTTGTCTGCGTTTAATATGTATATTACTTCGCGCGCTACCGCCCTGGAAAAACCTGAATATAAAGCTTTGCACGATGTTTTAAATAGTCGTCTCAGTCACCTGCAAGAGCTTGGCTTTGCGGGAGATGACTGCGAGAAAGAAGTGGCTGAAGCTTGTAGCTTACAGAACTATCTAGTTATTCACTCTACTTTTGATGAGCTTGAAACACGTCGCTTAAGTAAGTACGTCGAAAACAAAATAACTGCTGTAGATCCTAACCTAGTTAGCACATACCTAGCTTCATCTGCAATTCAAGATAACATCATGGCAGCAGCGATCCAAGTGATAAAGAATGCATATTGGGGTGATAAAGACTGCACTAATGAGAAAGCCTTTCTGCAAGAGCTAGGCAAACATATTATGAACCATACCAGCTTAGCAAATTCCAGTGCCAAACTACAATGCTTCACTAACATGCCCGCTGGCCAAAACCTGGTAGTTAAATTTGATGAGATGCTTGGCGAAGAAATCAAATCATACATTAACAGAGAACAGCATAGAGCTCAAACAGCGCAAGCGAAGTAGTTTTACCAACAAATCTATTGCGGGAACAACCAAAATCGTGTCTAATTGAAAGTATGAATTTCAATTAGACACATGTTTGCACTGAAGTGCAAACTCATCAGCTCCCAAACTCAATCGGAATAATATACTGAGATAAGTAACTCTCTCGGCTAAACGGCGGCGGGGGTACTGGGTTAGACATGGCAATGAAGTTCTCCAGGAAATCAAGTACCTTCGCATCTTTTGGACTGGGCATAAAGCCGAAGTCATGAATGGTTCCAGAAGTATCAATTTTCACCCATAAGTCGAGGCGCTTCGCTATAAATATTCCTTTGGGGAGCTGCGGCATATGATCATAAAAATGCTTAGATAATTGCTGTTCGTATTTAGTGAACACCGAAGTAACTTCAACCGCATTAACATCACCCACAACTGCCGCCTCTTCCATCACCTTCGGCTCGAAGGCAAGGGTTTTAGATTCTTCGGACAGTACATTAAAGGACTTTCCGCTCTTTCATTTACCGCGATTTCTTTTTTTCTCATTGGTAGCGTTTTTATCTCGCCCATTTTATTGACAATCTCAAGTTCAATTGAGTCTGGTTCTTCATTGAATTTAGTGTGCAAAAAATTAATCGAATATTCGCCAATGATTAGGCATACCAGTATGAACAAGACGTGCAAAGAAACTGAAATAAAGCGCGAGTGCTTAAATCCTGTTGAAAAATCTACCTCTTCAATTCTCCACGAAAGCATTTGAACCTACTGGCTTGTTTATATAAAATTTATCATTGCGTTTGGCGAAAGATATTTTCCTCCGAGTAAGATTGAAAAATATCCCAAATGCAATAGCAAAACTTAACACCGATGAGCCACCATAGCTAATAAACGGTAAGGTCATACCTTTGGTGGGGAATAAATGCAAAGTTACTCCAATATTAAAAATGGTTTGCAGGATAAATAACATCATAATTCCACTACAAGTAAAGATCTCAAACAGATTTTCCGATTTTAAAATCTGCACTAGTGAGCGCAATGAAAAAGCAAAAAACAACATAATAATTATTGCACAAAAAATAGCGCCGAACTCTTCCCCCGCAACGGCGAATATAAAATCGGAATGCGAATCTGGAAGGTGGGACTTCACCGTCCCCTCGCCCGGCCCCTTACCAAATAACCCGCCATTTACATAGGCTTCCAGCGATTTCTCCACTTGGTAATTCTCACTGGTGGGATTAAGAAAGTTATCCACCCGCTTTGCAACGTGCGGCAAAAATGTATAGGCGCCCACTGCGCCCACTACCGCACAAAGTCCTAACACAATAATTAACGCTAACGAAATTCCTGCTAGAAAAAATTGCCCGCAAAGCACAGCACTATAAGTTATGACCATCCCGAAATCGGGCTGCAAAATAAGCAATGCACAAGTTACTACATGTATGCCCAGTGCAATGGTAAACCCGGGGAAATTGGTTTTGCTATATTTTTCCGAAAGTATTAGCCCAATTAAGGTTATGTAAAAAGGCTTGAGGAATTCTGACGGCTGCATCGTAAATCCTAAAACATTAATCCACCGGCGCGCTCCCTTTGCCTCTTCACCCAGTACTAATACTGCCATCATGAGAATTGTGAAGGTGATGAACCCAAATAGTATCATGCGCTTGAGCGCCTTTTCATTAAGCAATGAAATTACCACAATGAGGCATAACCCCACCGCTAAAAATAATAATTGCCGGTAAACGAAATAAAATGAAGTAAGTTTAATCCGCTCTGCAACTGCAGGGCTGGCGGCAGTGATAAGTAAGCTTCCGACGAATAAAATCGCCACCAGCATAATGAACGCCACGCGATCGACCGACCAAAACCACTTAGCAAAAAAATTTGTTGCTCTATTTTCCATTTAATAAACTTAACACTATAAAATCTTTTAGAAAAGCCCCAAGGCTTACCACCTTAATGTTATCTTTGACTAGGTAGCTCTCCCCTTCAGGGACAATTACAACATAGCAATCGCAAAGTCAAACTTTGGATTGTCACACTAAAGCTGGTTACCTGCTTTTAGCTGGATAAACAAACACCCTTTTGATAGCAGTTCTGAATATACTCAAATACCGTTGTTTTATTTCATAGTGATGTAATAAGTTGTTTACTTCGTAAACTATATTGACCTAAAAATGGCCTGCAATTCCCTCCCACACCCTTCCTTGCAGGCCATGTTTAGGGAGCGCTAGACGCGCTCAAGTAAGCAGGGGGCCTTCTTAGTTTTGTTGCCTGCGGCAACCACAATTGATGACTTGAGAAAAGAATTTTTGTAAAATTTCCCCACACAAATAAAACTACAAAAATTCTTTTCTCAAGTCTCCTAGTGACTAGAAATATAAAAGTCCTCAAGATGACGCAAACTGTACTTGGCGTGTTGTACGAACACTTGTTTTCCCTGCGTCTCAGAGCTCATAGGGAGTACACCAGTTCTTTTTTAATTGCTATTGTTCACTACCAAAGTCATATTGATTTAAAAAACAATATGTTAAATAGAACTCCCTACCTCACTATATTAGAAGGACTTACCGCTGAAGATGTTGCTAAACTGAGGGGTAGTAATGCCGAAGAGATTACTGACGTGGCCAGCAGATTCCAGGATAAAAAAGATGGCAGCGGACACAATATTTTGTTCTACGCTGCAATGGTCAGTAACGCCAAGACGTTCCAACAAATTGACGATACCTACCCAGAAATGGTGAATGCGAAGTCAACAGGCCGCGAAACTGTCCTCCATCAGGCGGCTAAGTACCATAACTACGAAGTTTATAAATATCTTATCGAAAAACATAGTGGTTTGATCCCTAGCGAAGACAAAGCGCAGCGAACAGCTGCCTACCACTTTACTTATATGGCCGACTTGGAACTAAAAAGTAAATTTCTAAGCGTGACCCCCACCCCCGCAAGTAGCTCTAACAGCACACCTTCTGCTTCTATTCCGGCAAATTTTGATGCGGCGATCAACCGGATAGTTTCTTCAATAAATACCGCTCTCGTCGACGAGTATAAAATTAATTTAGGAAATGATGGCTTAGCTAGCGTTAAAACGCTCTTAAGCTCAACCTTTCTTAGTGTGATTACTTCCAATAATTTAATAATAACCCGTGACTTTGAAGTAGTTCTGTGCGCAATCCTGACAGCAGAAATTGTTGACGAACCTACTCCAGATTTCAGCCACTTTAATGATCGACTAGTGACCTTTTGTAAAAAATGGGCAGCTGAGCACAACTCATCCAACACTGAAAATAACTACCTAACTTTTTAGCAAAGTATATGACAGAAATATTTTACACTATCGTTTTCAACAAGGGAAATATCATCTCCGCGCAGACGCTATTTATGTCCGGAATAAGTGCTTGATAAGCACCAAGAACGTGTATCCGTGAGTACCACCATGTACGTTAACTTTTAATAACCCTGGGTAACCCCTCCAACTACTTGTTTACCATGGTGTTGTAATATTCAGTTGAACATTGCGCAAATGGCTGTTATTATCTACTAGTTCAGAATTTAACTAGGTTTTTTAAGGCATGAAAACATTATCAGTTCGCGGCGCTAAGGTACACAATCTAAAAAATGTTAGCGTAGATATCCCTAAAGATAAGCTAATAGTAATTACCGGGGTATCAGGGTCTGGTAAGTCATCATTGGCATTTGATACCATCTATGCCGAAGGCAGAAGGCGCTACGTAGAAAGCCTTTCCGCGTATGCCAGACAATTTCTCGACATTCAAGACAAGCCAGATGTGGAGCTTATTACCGGTCTATCACCCGCAATTGCTATTGACCAAAAAACCACTTCCAAGAATCCTCGCTCGACAGTTTCCACTGCCACGGAGATTTACGACTACTTAAGACTTTTATACGCTAGAATTGGCGTTCCTTACTCGCCTGCCACCGGTAAACCGATTGAAAAACAAACCTCTAGCCAAATGATTGAGGAAATCAACAATCTCCCTGATGGTGCTAAGTTCTATGTACTTGCTCCAGTGGTTAAAGGGCAAAAAGGTGAGCATCGTAAAGAATTTTTACAACTACAAAAGCAAGGCTATCAGCGCATCAAAATTGATGGCAATATGTATAACTTCGACGAACTCCCCGTGCTTGATAAAAACACCAAGCACGACATCGAAGTTGTTGTCGACCGTCTCGAAATGGATGATTCCTTGGGCAACCGCCTCGCCGATAGCGTGGAAACTGCGCTTAAATTAGGTCATGGCTTGCTGGGCATTGAAATTGTATCACTCCCTGAAAAGCACAAAACTGACTACAAAGTTGGCGAGGTGATTCTCTTCTCAGAAAAGTTTGCCTGCCCTGTTTCTGGCTTTACCCTAACTGAAATCGAACCGCGCATCTTCTCTTTCAACAGCCCCTATGGCGCGTGCCAGTCATGCGATGGCCTTGGCAAAGAAGTGTATTTCGACCCTGAATTAGTTATCCCTGACATGAAGCTTTCCCTAAAAGAAGGAGCGATTGCTCCTTGGCATAAGGTTAGTACCAAAAATTCCGCCACTCATTTCAAATACTATATGCAAACTTTAGAAGGAGTTGCTGCACACTATAAATTTAGTATGTACAAACCATTTGAAGAGCTAACCGAAGAGGAGCAAGATATTATTCTTTATGGCTCTGAAGACGATGAAATCACATTCAAATACGATGATGGTTATAGAACAAACACCGTCAAAGAAGTATTTGAGGGCGTAATACCACACTTGGAGCAAAGACTAGCCAAAACTGAAAGTGAATATGTCCGCGAAGAATTAGGCCGCTTCCAATCAAATAAAAATTGTTCAGTGTGTGACGGCCATAGATTAAGACAAGAGTCTTTATGCGTTAAAATTGCCGGGCTAAACGTCGGCGAAGTCACAAGAATGACTATTACCGAGTCAACCAAATGGTTTGATAGTTTATACGAAAAGCTTAATTCAAAACACAAACAAATTGCCGAACGCGTTCTTAAAGAAATCAGCCGTAGGTTGGGTTTCTTAAATGACGTAGGCTTAGATTATCTAACCCTTAGCCGGGAATCTGGCACACTATCTGGTGGCGAAAGCCAACGTATCCGTCTTGCTTCGCAAATTGGGTCGGGACTAAGCGGCGTGCTATATGTGCTTGATGAGCCGTCTATTGGCCTCCATCAGTGCGACAACGACCGCCTCCTTAAAACCCTTAAGAATTTGCGCGACCTTGGTAACACAGTCATTGTCGTTGAGCATGATGAAGATACGATGCTTGCTTCGGATCACCTTATCGACGTGGGTCTAGGCGCTGGTATTCACGGGGGCGAGATCATTGCCCAAGGCACTCCCCAAGATATCATGGATAACAAAACAAGTATAACTGGTCAGTACCTCTGCGGGACACTGGGGATCCCAGTACCTAAAAACAGACGTAAAGGTATTAAAGATCGCTACATTGAAATCTTTGGTGCTAATGCCAACAACCTCCAGAATGTAGATGTAAAATTTCCACTAGGAACCTTCACATCAGTGACTGGTGTATCAGGAAGTGGTAAATCCAGCTTAACTATCCACACTCTGTATAAAGCTGCAGTGAAAAAATTGCATAACGCGAAAGCAACTCCTGGACAACATGATCGCATAACTGGCCTCGAGTACATCGATAAAGTGATTGAGATTGATCAATCTCCAATCGGTAGAACCCCTCGCTCAAATCCAGCAACTTATACCGGTGCATTTACACCAATTAGAGATTGGTTTACTGCACTCAACGAAGCAAAAGTTCGCGGCTATAAGCCGGGAAGATTCTCCTTCAACGTCAAAGGCGGACGCTGCGAAGCATGCGAAGGCGATGGCGTTATAAAAATTGAGATGCACTTCTTACCCGACGTTTACGTTCGCTGTGAAGAATGTAATGGCAAGCGTTACAATAAAGAAACACTCGAAATCAAATATAAGGGCTTATCAATTGCTGACGTTCTTGATTTAACCGTTGATGATGCGGAAAAATTCTTTGATAAAGTTCCCCTGATTCATGAAAAGCTTATTGCCCTCCAAGAAGTTGGTCTAGGCTACATGAAAGTTGGTCAATCAGCTACCACCCTCTCAGGTGGAGAGGCACAGCGTGTGAAATTAGCGAAAGAACTTTCGCGCCGCTCAACAGGTAGAACACTTTATATTCTTGATGAGCCAACTACTGGGCTCCATACCCACGACATCAAAAAATTACTCGCTGTTCTTCATAAATTAGTTGAAGGCGGCAATACTGTAGTGGTGATCGAGCATAACATGGATGTAATTAAAACTTCTGACTTTGTCATCGATATTGGACCTTATGGTGGTGACAAAGGTGGTAAATTAGTTATTTATGGAACCCCAGAAGAAGTGGCTGCTTGCAAAGAAAGTGTTACGGGTAAATATCTGAAAGAGTACCTTGGCCCCAGAACCATCCGCAAGGCAATCTAGAGCTTTCCATGCAAGAAAGGCAGCTGAACCCGCAACAATTTTTAGACAGCATGGCTACCCTAGAGGCTGAGTACGATCGGCGTAAGGCAGCAAACAATCTAGAGCCCAACAACATCCTCAATGCCATGCAATATAATGCCGCCACTAGAAAGCTCAACAAAGCATTTGTCGATTATATGATTCCTGAAAATGAAGAGTTATTTCGCTTGGGCATTTGGTTGAGAACCACTTATGATTCGGGCACTAATCAGCAACCATATTTATATGGTTACAATACCTATGCAGTGCTAGCGGAGCTAATAAAAGTGTCTAAGCTAAGGTGCGGTTCAATGCTTTTTGAAGATAAACATTTTACAATCAATGAGACTGATATCATTCAAACTTTAAGCAATTTCCACCCCGCTTGGTGCCGTAACATCGAGCGCTAGGACTATTAAGCAGACTGCTCATCAAGTGACTTCGAAATGTCTTCCTTCTTTTTAGAATCCATTTTCTTTTTAGCTGCTGAATAGAGCTTATCTAACTCAGTTTGGGTGCAAAGTCCAAGCAGTACCGGATCTTTTGCTTTGATATTTTGCGAGTTCCAATGGGTTTTATCACGGATGCTATCAATTGTTTTCTTAGTTGTGCCAATAAGTTTACAAACTTGCGCGTCAGAAAGCTCAGGGCAGTTTTTGAGGAACCATTCAATCGCTTCTGGCTTATCTTGCCGACGTGCAACTGGAGTGTACTTACCACCTTTTTTGCTTTTTTGCTCTGCTTGTTGGTGCTTAACCGCTTCTTCAGAAAGCTTCAAACGCAACTCGGAATTCTTTTCCGCTTGATTAATGTGCTCACGACTCACTTGCCCAGTTGTTACTGGGTCAACGCCAATAATTCCCTTGGCAACTTCACCATCAGCAATACCCTGCACTTCTAGCGGGTGGATTTCACAGAAATCAGCGATTTGATCAAAGGTCAAAGTAGTATTTTCAATTAACCACACGGCGGTAGCTTTAGGCATTAATGGGGCGGTCATAATTTTGCTTAGATTTTAAGAGTATTATTACGGTTTTTGCATGGCATGTCAATTGTTTGTTGACTTATCGAAGCTTAAAATACACTCGACAGTATTTCCATTACCCTGATAGTTTATGCGGTCAAAGCCAGAGGCCATAGTCATTGCGATGCCTCGACCATTGGGGTCATTTAATCGGTTCTGGTCAAAAGTAGAATATTTTTTCCAGTCAAACCCTTTTCCTTGATCACGAATAGTAATTTTAACTTCCTTATTGGTTCTACAGACTTCTGCTTCCACAAATTTATCTTTATTTTCAGGTAGATAGAGTCGTCTCTCCACCTCCAACTCCCATTTTCCTGCAATTTTAAGTTGTTTCTTCTCATCATATGTAATATCTAAATTACCATGCTCAACCGCATTTACCATTAATTCAATCAGCCCCATAATCGACAGCTCTGGTTCAGGTGACGGGCTCCCCAAAAGGATCGCTAGCATTTTAGCTTGCTCAATCGATCTAAAACTAAAAACACCGTTTTTGATCATTGACATTGCAGTGCCGTATTCACTGATTTGCTTTTTCAGCTCACGCTTATACTGGTGATCATCATTGGCTGCCCTGACGGTTGAAAGTAATACATCTTTTGTATAGGGTTTACTAAGATAATAAAACACCCCTTGTTTAATCCCTTCGGCAATTTGTTGGTTTTGTGAAGCGGCAGTCTGCATAATTACTGGAATATCCCGGAATCTTTTATCATCCTTAACTTCTTTAAGGAACTGCATTCCGTCCATCACTGGCATCATACGGTCGAGTACGATCACATCAAAATCTTTTTGTTTTTCTAAAATCTTGAGTGCCTCAGCACCATCACGCGCGGCAATTGATGTATACCTGGCTTCTTCAAAGTACTCTTGAAGGATATCGAGATTTAAATCTTCATCATCAACTGTAAGAATTTTTAGCACTGCACTCATTTTGAACACCTGATTTAGAGTATCTCTTTGAATAACATGATTTTTATAATTGCACCACAACTTTTACCATTTTCAGCCCATATCTTCCCTTGGTGAGCTGCGATAATATTTTGCGCAATCGAAAGCCCCAGACCGGTTCCGCCCGACCCTTTATTGGTTTTAGAGCTTTGCGTAAATTTATCAAAAATCAAACCAAGTTCGCCTTCAGGAATTCCCACTCCGTGATCTTCTACTGAAATGATTACCGCTTCTTTTGCATCTTGGGTGGTATCTTCCAACTTAATGATAATTTCTTCTCCTTCAGGAGAAAATTTAATCGCGTTAGATACCACATTAATCAGCACTTGTACTATGGTGAATCTATCAAATGTTAAACTGCTACTCTTAAGATTATTAATGATACTAACTTGCAGCTTCTTATCGTTTAGTAAAGAATTCAGCTCCGTACTTACTTGATTCAAACATGCAATTATATCATTTTGTTCAAATTTAAAGTCTACCTTACCTGCTTCAAGTTTTGATAGATCGAGAAGGTTATTAAGTAGCTTCAACAAGCGCTCACCGCTGTGCTCGATATTATTGAAA
>JBIOER010000023.1:0-12881 GCA_044446225.1 Rickettsiales bacterium
CATATTATGAACAAATTTATTAACCTTCAGTTCACCAATTTGAATTCCTCTTTGTTCACCGAGTCGAATCCCTCTTTCCTCACCTCTTTGCTCACCGAGTCGAATCCCTCTTTGCTCGCCAAGTCGGATCCCTCTTTCCTCGCCAAGTCTAATCCCTCTTAGCTCACCTCTTTCCTCGCCGAGTTTAGCGCCTTTTTCTATTAACATTTCTTCAATTGTCATAATGTTACCTCTCTTTTCTTCTGGTACTATTTCCTTGAAAAACTCTACTACCGCATCTGCGTCGCTACTTTCTGCACGCTTCAAAATATACCATAGCGAATCCTCGATGTAAATTATATTTTGTCGCGCAATTTTCTCAAGGGACGGTCTAATTTCGCTGAGAAATTGCAAGATATCCCGCTCATAAATATGTTTCATCAAAAACGCCATCACGCCCGACCACATATGTTCGCGCAGCTCGTCATCCTCAATTTTATGCAACTCTATTAACCGAAATGGCTCTACAAAACATGACCTTGCAAGCGCAGCATCCCTAAACAGTTCCCACAGAGTGAGTGGGGTGTTGTATGGATCTTTTCCAGTGTAAAATACCAACGGATATACCAGGGGCAAGTATTTGCTCCCGTGATGTTTCTCAATATGTTTGCTGCATATTTGCAGCATATACCTTTGCAGGCGCAGCGGCATCATGCGGTCAGGCTTACTTTGCTGTTCAACCAAGATATATAAATAGCCGTCTTCCTGGCCAAACTTAACTTTAAATAACAGATCAACATAGCTGACACCTAAAGAATTTTCGATGAAACTATCTTTTTGCGCTTCAAGCGTCCTGAGATCAATTTTTTGCCGAATGTGCGGTGGCAGGTATGATTCAAAAAATTCACGCGCGACGTTAGGTTCGCTCATTGCCTGTTTAATGAACAGGTCGTGCATTTTTGAGTTGTTCCTCACCTTGCTCATGCTGCTTACTTTTGCTTGGAGAAGAGCATAGTAGATTTTTCTTGCGAGGTAATTGACTTTTACTAACTAGCGAATGACTCCAGTGTAGCTCCAGTTCTGACGAATACCATTTCTTTGGCAAATGTTGCGAAGTAATCCTTGGCAACGATACCTTGACCAGAAATAAGGGTGACTTTTTGCCACTGAGTCTCTGATACCATACCAGCTGCACACGATAAACCAGTATAATACTCCAATAGATGCAATTTCCACGGATTGCATAAATCCCAAAGAGGCCTACCCTGCTCAAATGAATTCTTATAAAACAAATAAAGAAATTTTTGCGGCTCATAAATGAGCGACGAACCTTTGAGCTTTAGCTCAAGATTTTTATACTCTTGCGAGCCCATTACTTGTGGATAAAATTTTTCAATAACTTCCATTAAAATATTAGCAACACAACTATTTTTATTACGATCACTTACGCCTGTTATAGCACCAGCAAGATTTGCAACCACACAATCTCTTAATTTCGCATCAACTTCATCTTCCTTAAGATTCATAGCTCGGCAGGAGTCAAAAAACCCAACCAAGTAGTCTCTCTCTGACTCTTGAAATTTAGCAAATTCAGACACCGTCTGGCCAGCAGCCACCAACCCAAAGTAGTCCTGCGTGTTTTCCATCAACAGCGACTGACACCAAAGAACTTTAAACGCATCAGCCCTTGTTACAAAAGAATCAGAACCAATGTTTAGTAGTGTATTTACATATTCCCGCTTATAACAATCATTTTCTGGAGCTAGTTCACATGCTTTCTTATATGCATCAAGTGCATTACCATATTTTCCCAGCTTAAAGCGTATATTTCCTAGGTTATACATGAACTCAGAGTTTTCTGGATCCATCTCTGCCGCCTTTACAAATGGCGTTTCTGCTTCCACAAACTTATTTTGGTGATACTGCGCACAACCAAGATTATACCAGCTAAGAGTAATACTGGGGTCTAACTTTACTGAATTTGTCAAAGCAGTCTCGGCTCTGTCATACTTATTTAGAAAAAGTTGCGCTGTTCCAAGTGAATAATAAACCTGTCCTTTCAAATCATTACTTATTTCTTCTTCACATTTCAAAGCAAAGAACAACGCCACCACTGCAAAAATCTCCCCCTCAGTATATTTCCCCTCTACAATTTTACCTTGGGCAAGATTTTTCCAAAGATAAACTATATCTATACGGTGTGGATAAGACATCTCGGGGTCATAATCATCAAATAGGTTCAGACGCTCGTTAAATATCAAAAAAAACTTTTCTAGCGCAAGATTGTACTTCTTATCAAGAAACAACAAAGCACCTTCGGCAATGTTCTTTCCTAAAATACTATATAAATCTCCAGGGAATGTGCTAAGGACAATATCAAAACACCTCTTAGCAGTGGCATAGTCCTTATTATTAAGTGCGATCTGACCTTGCTCCCTAGCAAAGTCCGCTTCTAAACCATCACCAATAGTTTCATTGATTCGATGCTTCATAGCCACCCCCACTTAATTAAATATTAGAGTAAAACAAAAAAACATGATTACAATTGTTTTCTCCATCACTATTAAATCCCGCTATATGCGAACCTTTTCTCACCATCACAGCAAGTGCAGAGATCTGCCAAAAAATATAGTGTTAAGAATTCTCGAGCTTGCTTTTTAGGATCTTCTAATTACAATGGAAAAGTTACAAATTTTACAGGTGCATCCTTGGCTGACAATAACGCAATTAATTTATCATCTTTAGTTCCTATTAACATTGAAACGGAGATGAAGCGCTCGTACCTCGATTACGCAATGAGCGTAATTGTATCACGCGCCCTCCCCGATTGCCGTGATGGTCTAAAACCAGTTCATCGCCGTATCCTCTATGCGATGCACGAGATGAACAACTACCCCGATAAACCTTATAAGAAATCAGCCAGAATAGTCGGTGACGTGATGGGTAAATATCACCCGCATGGTGACAGCGCAATTTATATGGCCATGGTAAGGATGGCTCAGGACTTTTCCTTGCGAGCACCGCTCATAGATGGACAGGGTAACTACGGCTCAATGGATGGTGACGCTCCAGCGGCAATGCGTTATACCGAAACCAGACTATCTAAACTCGCTGTTAGCATGCTAACAGACATCGACTTCAATACTGTTGCTTTCCAAGACAACTATGATGGCCACGAGAAAGAACCCCTAGTTCTTCCCGCCAGATTCCCTAATTTGCTGGTTAACGGCACCAGCGGGATTGCGGTGGGAATGGCCACTAACATTCCTCCCCATAACTTAGGCGAAGTAATTGAAGGTTGCTGTGCCTATATCGACAACCCAGAAATTACTATTGATGAATTACTCGAATTTATTCCAGCACCAGACTTTCCAACAGGGGGTATTATCCTTGGCGGGCAAAGGGCGAAGAGCGCCATCGCTACTGGGCGTGGATCAATTATTATGCGCGCTAAGACCGAGATTGAAGAGATCGGTGGTAAAAGCGCTATTGTTATTCATGAAATCCCTTACCAGGTAAATAAATCTGAACTACTAAAGCATATTGAATCTCTTTCTAAAGAGAAAGTCATTGAAGGCATTACCGAGATGCGCGATGAGTCCAATAAACTCGGAGTTCGCATGGTGATAGAACTTAGGAAAGATGCAGTTCCTGACGTTGTTCTTAGCCAACTATTTAAATTCACCCCACTCCAAACCAGCTTTGGGGTTAACATTCTCGCCCTCAATAAAGGGCGACCAGAGCAGATGAATGTGCGGGACATCATCGTTGCCTTTACTGACTTCCGTGTGGAAGTGGTAACTAATCGGATTACCTTCCTTCTTAACAAAGCGCGTGACCGTGCTCACGTATGTATTGGGCTTTCACTGACCATTGCTAATATCGATGAAGTAATCGCTTTAATCAAAGCTTCTAAGGACCCTGCAGAAGCTAAAGTAAACTTAATGGAGAAAATGTGGGATGCTACTACTGTACTTCCACTTCTTGCCCTAGTTGATGACTATAGGAACAATCCTGAAGGAAATAAATGTAAATTCACCGATGAGCAAGCAACAGCAATTCTTGAGATGAAGCTTCAACGTCTAACCGGCCTTGAGAAAGACCGCATCGATAACGAATTGCAAAAACTTGCTGAAGAAATCAAAGAGTACTTAGGTGTTTTGGGTGATAGAGCTAAGCTATTTACTATTATTAAAGAGGAGTTAGCTGAGATTAAAGAAAAATTTGCCACTCCAAGAAGAACTGAAATCCAAATCAATGAAGATGAAGTGGATATGGAAGACCTCATCCAACGTGAAGATATGGTGGTTACAACCACTATGGGTGGCTATATTAAACGCGTTCCGCTTGCCACTTACCGCGCGCAACGCCGTGGTGGTAAAGGCCGCTCCGCAATGAGCGTAAGTGATGATGATATGACAACTGACATTATTGCTGCTAACACCCACACTGCCCTACTCTTCTTTTCCGATAAAGGCAAAGTCTACCGCATGAAGGTCTATAAGCTACCACTTGGTACTCCGCAAGCCAAGGGACGCGCCCTTGTAAACCTTCTACCACTTGAACAAGATGAGAAGATTAATAATATTACCGCACTTCCCGAAGATAAAGCTACTTGGGAATCACTTAGCATTATGTTTGCGACCGCGCAAGGTAACATCAGACGCAACGATCTGGCGGCATTCTCTAACATCAACGCTAATGGTAAATTAGCCATTAGGCTTGATGAAGGTGATAAACTAATTGGCGTAAACATTTGCCATCCCGCTGACCACGTGATGTTGGCGACACGTCAAGGTAAGGCCTTACGCTTCCCAGTTGATGCAATTCGCGTATTCAAAAGCCGTACCTCAGATGGTGTACGCGGGATTAAACTAGCTAAAGCTAATGACGCGGTAGTATCCATGGCAATTTTGGGGGAAAGTGCGATCTCAATTGAGAAACGCGAAGAGTTCTTAAAATTACCAATTGATGCTCGTATCGCTTATAAACTTGAAGGAAATGAGGAGCAATTCAAAGAAGAATTCTCTAAACTTTCATTCAATTTAGTGAACTTCGAAGAAGCGAAAAAACTAGCTCTTGAGGAACAATTAATCCTTTCCATTACTGAAAAAGGTTATGGTAAGCGTACCTCAGCTTTTGAATACCGCGTAGCGGGACGTGGCGGACAAGGTGTGATGAACATCGATACCTCCGAACGTAACGGAAGCGTGGCAGCCTCATTCCCAGTTTGTCAGTATGACCAAGTAATTATGCTAACTGACGGCGGGACATTAATTCGCACCAATGTTAAAGACATACGAATTACTGGACGTAATGCGATGGGTGTGCGCTTAATTAATACTGCAGAAACAGAAAAAGTAATATCAACCACCAAGATAATTGGTTCAAAAGAAGAGGTAGAAAATGCCGATAGTGGAAGTGAAAATGCTGGAGGGACGCCCCCAGGAGAAGAAGAAAGAAGTGATACAAGCAGTGACTAAAGCAATTATCGATACACTTGGTTCTAAGCCTGAGTCCGTGCGGGTGCTGATCACCGAAATGCCCAAAAACCACTACGCAGTGGGCGGTGTTTTGGAAAGTGAGAAAAAGTAAGCTACTTGCTAATTGACATTTATCAGGTAAAACATTACAATTTGCGCTTAATTGTAAAATTACCCTAATGAACCTTAGACCAAGCATACGATCACTTGTATTAACTAACTTAACTCGCGCCCTCGCTAATACTTCGTTTGTAGGTGCAATGCTGTTAGGTACTTCATCATCTTTTGCTGCAGGATATTGCTTCGGTGAGGCTATTGGTGCTTGCCTAGGCATTACCGGGCGTAAACCAGAAGCAGCACATGGAGCATCGATACCGCTAGCTTTATACGCATGCAGTGTTACAAATAAAATCACCCCAACCATCCATTTCTTGCCAATATTTACCGTTGGCGCTTTAGCTGCGATATTATACGATTACCTTCAACAAGAGCCTGAAGGCCGAATGGAATTATAGTCCTAATATTTTATGAAGTTTTTTGCGCAAGTGATCGCTTGTGCGTAAGGTATGTGGCTTAAAGTCTTTGGCTTTATCATCAAGCGGGATAGCTAATTGCTCATTAAATAATGAATCAATAAACATTTGGTGTTTATTGCCCACCATATTCGGCTCGGCAAAGATATAAACAGGTTTATGCGTCTCTATCGCCTCTGAGCACATCGACACCGAATCACCAGTGATATAGAACCTTTCCGCCAAACCTAAAAAAGCTACATAGGGGCTTTCGCCAGTAGTAATGGTGTGGTCAAAATAAAAACTTGGCACATCAGGACGCTCTTTGAGCATTTTAATCAGTAAATCCTTACCTTGTTTGGTCGTCCTGCGACTAACATTTACCAATAGTGTGCCGGAGAATTTTTTATGAAGTGTAAAAGCGTACTCCATCAAATGACGAATATTGGCACGGGTAAGCCGAGTATGTTTAGATGGTCCACCAACAAAAATTGCCGTGTACGGCTTGGGCAAAGAGCTGAAACGCTTCTCCCACTTAGCAGTTTCCTCTGCAAGTAGTTCGTGTGATAAATAAGACACCGCGCCATTGACAAAGAGTACATTAGCTGGGTATTTTTTATGTTTTTTCTTATCGTGCTTAGGTAAAATTGTCGCATCAAAATGGTGAAAGGGCAGATTAGGATGCATAATCTGTATTACTTTACAGTTATGCTTCTTCTTTAAATATAGCGCAACAGTAGCAGTTCGACGCCCTGCAGAAATAACAATTTCTGGGATGTTATCTTCAGTGACTTTGCGTCTACTTTCAGCAGAAATGCCCAGCAGACCAAAACGTAGGAAATTGGGGAGTTTACTTAAAAAGTTGTACTCCATCTTTTTGACTTTATATTTATAACCAAGTATCTCCGCTAGCGCTTGCGCTTGTTTGGAGTTACCATATCGCTGGTCAGTTAATACCCACACTCTCATTGAATCTCGAATTGCGTTTATTGGCTCCTTATACTATATAACATACAACATTTATAAATTATTCTCAAAGAAAATTGGCAATGGAATTAAAAGTAATTTTGGTTGAACCGCAATTGGGCGAGAACATTGGCGCGGTTGCACGGGTAATGAGTAATTTTGGTTTCACTGAATTACGCATAGTTAGTCCGCGCGACGGCTGGCCAAATGAAAAAGCCATCAAAATGGCTGCCCACGGCTCGTTTGTTGTAGAAAAAGCTACTGTCTATGATGACTTTAAAAGCGCCATCGCCGATCTCAATTACTTAGTCGCCACAACTATCCAAGAACGATACATGGAAAAGCCGGTGATGTCCCTTAAAGAACTTCCCTCGCTTGCCGGTAAGATTGGTTTGGTTTTAGGTAGAGAACGCTCTGGATTAACTAACGAGGAAATAAGTTATTGTAACGCAATAGTCTCAATTCCAACAGCAGAGGTTAACCCCTCGCTTAACATCGCCCAAGCTGCGGCAATTTGTTGCTATGAATTTTCCATGTTAAAGCTTCCCTTAACGAGCCAGCCAGCCCAAGCAGAACGTGGTGACCTTACAATGTTTATGGAATTTTTGGAAGGTGAACTTGAGACCGCCAATTTCTTTAAAAATCCCAAAATTGCTGCCACCATGAAACGCAATATTAGGAATTACTTCACGCGTAGCCAAATGACTGAGCAAGATCTCAAAACTATGTGGGGAATCATTAGGGCTTTGGTGGGGCGGTGATACAATTTTTGTATTTTTTTAAAGCGAGTAAGCGCCTAGTATTATGATCGACAATTGGTTTGGGGTAATTCACCCCGTGAGTTAGCCATGGTTTATGAATGTATTTATCAGGCACAGCTGCAAGTTCAGGAACGTACTTACGTATGTAATCACCATTTGGGTCAAACTTCTCTCCTTGCAAAACTGGGTTAAAGATGCGGAAAAAAGGCGCAGCATCTGCGCCGCTTCCAGCCACCCATTGCCAACTTGCCGAATTACTGGCTAGGTCGGCATCAACCAAAGTATCTAAAAACCAAGCTGCTCCTTCTCGCCAATCAATATGCAAGTCTTTTACTAAAAATGAAGCAGCAATCATGCGTACACGATTATGCATATAGCCGGTCTGCCAAAGCTGGCGCATGCCAGCGTCAACGATTGGGTAACCGGTTAAACCTTGCTTCCAGGCCGCAAACCCTTGGGGGTCGGTAGTCCAAGTAAAGTTATCAAAACTTTTGCGAAAGTTCTGGCTAGGTAAGTGGGGGTGATGATAAAGAAGATGATAGGAAAATTCGCGCCAGCCAATTTCGGTTAAAAAACGTTCGGTGTTTTTTAATCTCACTAACTCATACCAAATTTGCACAGGGCTGATCTCACCAAAATGTAAGTGCGGCGAGAGCTTGGAGGTATATTCTTCGCTGGGGATATTCCTCCCCTGGTCGTAATGACTCAAAGCATTTTTGATGAACGATTGCAAACGTTTGTGGGCGGCCTTTTCACCCGCTTGCCAGGTAAAACTATCAGCCCAATTAGGATCATAAGTAAAAGTATCGCTTTTTAGCGGAATAACCTGGGCAACATTTGGCATGGGCAAAGGTTTTTTGGTAACGCCAAGCGCTAAACAAGCGCGCCAATAGGGCGTAAAAACCGAGAATGGCGTTTTGGCACCGGTTTGAATTTCCCACGGCTCAAATAACAGCGCCGAGTTAAAACTCTTGCACTCAATATTCTTAAAGATTTCTTTTACTTTTTTGTCCCGAGCGATGCTGGCTGCATCGTAACAACGATTCCAAAATAGCCCATTGATATTTTCTTTTTCTACTATTTCACTAATGATCTTAGTTGCATCACCAATTCTAATCGTAAGATTAATATCTCCCCTTAGTGCCGCAAGGCTTTTGCCAAGCCACCATTTACTTGCTTTACCTAGTTGAAATTGCTCGTCATAGATATAAAGCACTACAACCTGGCGGTAGTTATTAAGCGCGTAAGTGAGCGCCGCATTGTCCGCCAAACGCAAGTCCTGCCTAAGCCATACCAACGCTTTAGCCATTTTAGTTTCTCATCGAAAATTCAAGTGTACAGGCGTCCACCGTTATCGTCAGGTTATAACCAGTATCGCCGTTGGCCATATTTTCAGTACAGTTGTTCGTCGCAGATTCTATCCCTGGTTGCACTCTTATTTTCCCTGTCGATGCGCCGGAAGCCTTGGAGTAGACCGGAGGAGGTGGCGGTGGGCAATTACCCCCTCCTTTACCTCCTATACCTAGACCACCTCCGCCGCCTCCACAACCTCCCCCTCCTCCACCGCCGCCGATTTTAGCAGCGAAAGCAGAAGCGATAAAGTTATCTAGCAACGAGTTTTGGCTTAATAAAACTGCATCATCTATTTTTTGGTCAATGGTAAACGCATCGACAGGTGTTAGTGCGCTATTCATTAAAGTTGTATACGATGGGTCAGTAGAAGGTTTCCCTAGCACTATCAAATTAATTGTAGCGTCGACAACACTTGTAGAGAGAGCTCCGCATCCCCATATCGAAGCATAAAAATAACCCGCGCCCGATATTCGACTAGCTGGTGCCGTCACCCCCACCACCAATGGTACTAAAGTGGTTGAGATAACTGGAATTGCCGTATTGATCATTCCAGCTAGGGATAAGTGTTTGAGTGCTTTGTTGACCTCATCTGAGACTGGGTCACACCCCACTTGAATCAGCGAATCGCCATTACCGTTACAAACACCCTCGTTGCCCGAGACCGTTGCCAAGCATTGGCCATCCGCCGGCCAGTACGACAGTGCGTTAGACATATCGCCCGGTACGGCTTGGTATTTCAAACCAAATTCGTCATAAGAAGCTTTAAAACCTTGCAGATCAACGATAACTGATTGCAGCTGTGAATTCCTAACCAACGTATCGCCGGCAGCAATGCTAGCCACCACCACGCCAATAATTAGAATTACTATGGATAATTCAATAAGCGAAAAACCTTTTATATCTTTAAGCATAGTCACTCTCTAGCTTATGTATTTATCATTAATAGTAAGCTGATTATTTTATTTTGCTAGGGAGATTTGGTGTGGGGGGGATACAAAATTTCACACAAGTATTTAGCGAAAGATTTCAGCAATCTCCACCAAAGAAAAAACTCAATCTTTGGTTGCTAGATATAAATCAATATATTAGCACCATAATATCTTTTCTTTACGAAAACGTGATTTTGGTTTACAATTCGCACTATAATTTTACCCGGGGTAATAAAATGAAAACCACAGAGATTATCGATTTAGTTAAAGCAGGAAATTTAGCAGCTCTAGAAGCTAAGTTTGCAAGAATTGAACAAATGGCGGGCTCGAATATAGCGGTAAGAAATGAAATATTTTCTGACATGGTAAACGAGAAAGATACTTCAGAGTGTACACCACTGCATTACGTTACCTATTCAACAGCCCTATCTACTAACGATAGTATTAGATGTATTCATTTGTTAACCGGAAAGGGCGAGGATATTAATGCTCGTGATAATGAAGGAAACACCCCCTTACATGCTATAGCAAAAAATTTTATGAACAAAAAAAACAATCAGTCGCTTGAAGCGACTGCCGAATTGATGGATTTACTATTAACTCTAGGTTGTAAAGGTCGTATAAAAGATAACGAAGGTCATACAGCTATGTTATATTTTATTAATGGAACTGATGCCGATGGTTTAAGCACCATCCAAGGGACAGACTCAACATCTTTGAAATATTTTAAAAAGGATTTAAGTGTTGTATATGATGCAGTCCTCAAGAAAAAACAATGCATATTACTCTAAATTTGTTTTCATAGGTCTAACTTAACTACACGCGAAGGTAGCTATAGATTTCATATGGATCGTACTACGGTAGCCTCTTGTTTAAGTTTTGCAAGCAGTTTTGCTTCATGTGCCCCAACAACCATATCAGCCCGATATTCTTTGGTTTTTACTGTATCTACGTAGCTTGTGTGGAGCATAGTAGCTGACTTTGTAATGTTTTGTTCAAATACAACATGAGAATCTTTACTTGTAGTTATTTTATCAACGTGATCAGCTACAATTTTATGCAAGTCTAAATGATTATGCACTTCTTTAATTAGTTTATTAGCATCTACATTTTTCTTGTTGCCAATGATTTGTTTTACTGCCTCTGCAACTACAACATTCTTGGCATGATTTTGCATTTTTTGTTTATTGTCCTTAATTTCCTTATCTACTTCAGCCAGCTTATCTACATATTTTTTCAAATCATTATTTGTCAACTCATCTTTATGATTTCCCAATATCTCATGAATAGCTCCCTTCTGCTTCTCTAATAATTCTTGTTGTTTTGCATAATCTTGCGCATGAGCATTTATGTTTTTCTTTGCTTCCTCGTAATGTGTTAACATCTCATCATAATTAGTTCCAGCCATTGCAGCGGAAAGTTTATCAGCGTTTTCAAAATGCTTAGCAAGTTTAACTCTGTTTTCAGTTAATTCCTTTTCCAGTGCTTCATACTCGGCTAATAATTCCTCCAACCTTTTGGAAGGTATAATTTTTTCATCCCTTTCATCTCTTGCATTAACATTCATTACACCATACGCGGATGATATCTCAGCTTGTAAGCTCGCGGACAATTTAAAATCATTTATGAGGCCAATAGCCTGTGCTAGCAAGTATACCGCTCCAGAGTTGTTTTTTAAAGCAACTGCAAGAATAATTTGTGCTATCAAACCCCGCACTTCTTTTTCTTTAGCTACTTTAATTTCATCTTTATTTCTCCCATCTTCACTCATAACCCACCTCTAATTACTATAATCAATAGTAACAAAAAAAGGTTAACAAATAGTAAACGCCCATGAGAAAACTCAAGATTTATATTCTGGGGTGCTATAAACCAGTTGCTTGTTACCATCTAGCAGGGAGCCCGTGCTGCTAATAACACTAAAGTTTTGATACCTGCTATTAGCTAGGTAAGCAAATACTATTGTTTTGCGTCACAGTGATGAATAAGTTGTTTACTTCGTAAACTATATTTACCTAAAAATGGCCTGCAATTCCCTCCCGCGCCCTTCCTTGCAGGCCATTTTTAGGGAGCGCTGCCGCGCTCTAAGGAAAGGGGGGCTTTCTTAGTTTTGTTGCCTGCGGCAACCACAATTGATGATTAGAAAAAGAATTTTTGTAAAATTTCCCCGCACTAAAAAAACTACAAAAATTCTTTTTCTAATCTCCAAGTAGCTACAAATTAACAAATCATCAAAATGGGGTAAAGTGTTAGATCGAATATTTTTAAATTTAAAGTGTGGAGAAATATTTACCCACCGACCAAACTTAACCTCCCCAAAGGCAAAACCTTCTCCAAAAAATACCGGCTCACCTTAAGCGCGTTCCTAATATCATCAGATGTAGGCTCCAGGGTATTATCATTCAAAAAGGCAGGCAGCTTAAATAGCTTGCTGTCATAAGGCTGCCCAGCCGCAGCCGAAACCGCCTTACCCGATTTGGGCGAAATATACTTAAGATTCTCTCTACTGTTCGTTGCCGCGCATTTACTCAAATCAAGCCCATAACCAATATGCTGCAGCAAAGTTAATTCGAAAAACACATAGTCTTTAAGGATATTGGCGCTAGTTTCTAGCGCTTGAATTACCTTAGTTGTCGCATTATAAATTTCCCAATTAACTTCACGTTCCTTAAGCGCGGCGTTAAGCAGCTCAAGCACAGAAAGCAAAACTTTGTGCTTAGTTGCATCATTCATGGTGTGGATGAATGGATTAGTAGTGGTTTCAAACTGCCAGGTACCCAAATGCTCTTCCAAGCGTGCGCTCCATTTCACCTGGGCTGCGCAACCTAAACAGGCTTTGTTATCCTTTTTGCTCGGCTTATAAAGCCCGCGCATCACCCCGTGGTTTTGGGTAAAGCA
>JBIOER010000024.1:0-12577 GCA_044446225.1 Rickettsiales bacterium
ATCCAGGCCGTATCTAAAAAATGAATATTCGTAACAGCGATCCTTCTTTTTCCAGCGGAGAGCTTTGATGTTTTTATGACAAAAAACCCCGATTTTCACACACAGTAAATATGCAATTGAACACACTAAAACTAGTTTTTCTAGCTGTTTTGCTTTCGTCATTTTTGTGCTTTCTAAATTGAGCCCGCTGGTCTTCATCATCTTGAAAAACCTCTCAATTCTCCGTTCTTTGGATGATGCCTTAGCATCGCCAGAAACATAGGTGGATAGCGCGTTAGAGCTAACGTGCTTGCTTCTGCAAATTCCAAGTATTAGTTCTGCGGCTAGTGATGTTTCTGGGGTTGCAATTTCGAAATGTTGTAGTATATTTTCTCTCATAAGGTGGTGTTTTTAATCGAAAACACTTTATACCTTTTTCTCATCACATTTCAACGACTTATTGATTCCTGCATTATATTCTTAGCATCTGTGTCGGGGGGTATGATATATGCTCTGAAGTGTGTAGCATGAAAAGGTTAATAACTTATTGACGTACATGACAGAAGTGTTCTTTACTCCCGTTTTCAACCAGGGAAATGTCACCCTCGTGAACACGGGGGTCCACCTTTGATGTAAGCCGCATCATGGACCCCTGCCGTTGCAGGGGAACTGAACATAAGTTTTCAAGTTTTGTCATCTCCGCGCAGGCGGAGATCCACCTGTCATGTGCATTGTAGCCATGGATTCCCACCTACGTGGGAATGACATTTTTTGAGTTTGTCGTCCTCACGGAGGTGGGGATCCACCTTTGGTGCAAGCCGCACTATGGACCCCTGCTAGATGCAGGGGAAGTAGCGTAGTTACACAGGGGAATTTTTGTTTACCTGCGCAGGTATGGTCCTGCGAGATGCAGGGGAATTGGCATAAGTAGCAGCTGCATAGGGATGAAATCCCAAGTTTATCAACCCCTGTAGAGGAAAGCTGCGTCTTAATTCGCTATGAAAACTGATGGGTGTGGCGGGGATGACGGGACTCGAACCCGCGACCTCCGGCGTGACAGGCCGGCACTCTAACCAACTGAGCTACATCCCCAATTAGAACAATGGTGGGCGGTTACGGGTTCGAACCGCAGACCTCTTCGGTGTAAACGAAATGCTCTACCAGCTGAGCTAACCGCCCATCGTACCTAATTGTGAGTGATAACATTTAAAGGTTTATTGCGTAAAGATCAAGAGGAATGTTAGCAAGCTCGAGAATTATTTGTAGGAGTAATATTATCTATATACCAGCCTTAAATATATACCAGCCTTAAATTCTGGCCTTTGTATCAGCTCGTGCATCTGTAATAGCTTGTGTCTTAGGTGTTGCATCTGGTCCAACTTTCATGCTAAGTCCAACACTGGTTTTTTGACCAGCATTTGCCGCTACAACTACGTTACTTGTTATTGCTTCCGTAGTATTATCCCCCTTGCTGTCAGTTAGCGTTTTACCAAAATTTAAATTTTGCTTCACTGCTTTTCCACCGCCTTTTAGAACCTCCCATGCTTCTTTGGGGTGGCCTGTAGCAAGTTTTCTAAGAGTGCTTAAAGATGTGTCGGCAAATGTAGCGGTGGCATTCAATACGTTACCTATACCTCGCAAAACGCCGCCGATTCCTTTTGTATTGGTTAGTGCATTGCCAAAATCTTTTATAGAGGCGCCAAGTGATTTAAGGGGTTCTGTCGCTATACTTAGGCCATCTGTTGCAAGCCTAGTGATTGATCCCCCTAGCTGCGCCATGGATGACTTGAACTCTTTACCGCCAGAAAGCCCTTGGGCAACTACCCTACCGAAGTTACCGACTACCGCACATGCGGTTTGTGCTAATGATCCAGCTTTATCTAGTGCTGTTCCTGCAACTTTTAGAGCGGTACCTAGTGCATGAATTGGGAGAGCGGCAACTGCAAATGCCCCCTGTGCTATCCGTGCTACACCGCTTGTTATGCCAAGTGCTATTGAGGCAATCAAGAAAGGTACTCTAATTACAGCCTGTATCGCGTACCACGGCGCGTTGATTGCGAATTTCAGGGTATTTAGCAATCCATTATCTCCGTATGAAAGTAGGCTGTGATAGTCTGTAGCAAACTCATAGGTCTCTTTCGCTTTTTCCCACGTCACTTCGGCAGCTTTTTTAAAAGCTCTGGTTGGGAGTAATGAAAGTTTTTGTAGCCCCTCGCCAACAAATTTTATAGAACCGCCAGCCATTTTACATGCGCCATTGGCTATAAGTCCAACGCCACAGCACGTGGCATGCCACGCATTCCCGGCTGCTCTAGCGTTGCCACCGGCGCCAGGTGATTGGTCAGATACGTTCCAGTTGCTATGTGCCTTTCCATCTCTATCCTGATAATACTGATTGTTTCGGAATTCAGCATATGCTTCATCTAAGATTTTAAAGCCAGTGGCTGATTCGCTTGTGGTGGATGTTACGGGAGCTGGAGTTGGCTTTGGTTTTGGCGGCAATGGTGGCGGCAATGGTGGCGGTGACCGCTCTGGGTCTTTATCTTGGTCTATATAAACCGCATACGTACCATTCAGCTGATCGGTGCCGTCTGTATTAATTTTAATATAATCTATATAGCTAGGGTCTGAGTAATACTTGAATACCTTGTTTACGTCATATATTCCGCTGGCATCAGCAACTGCAGGAACTACCTCTCCTTTGTGATTAAGTTGATAAAGCCCTCCATCTGTTAATGGTTTTCCATCGGCACCTGTACTAGTGTAAGTTAAGGTTCTTGCCATAATTCTCTCCCTTTATTACTTACAGTCTATCAAACATTAGTTAATAAGTGGTTAACGCCAATGAAAAAGGGATTTTGTACTGTCGTTTTTAACTAAAAAATGTCATCTCCGCGCTGGCGCTACTCATGTCCGGAATAAATTATTGATAGCCGCCTGAGCTTCATGGTGATGTAATAAGTTGTTTGCTGCGCGAACGATATAAGACAAAAAATGGCCTGCAATTCCCCCCCACACCCTTCCTTGCAGGCCATTTTTAGGGAGCGCTGCCGCGCTCGAAGGAGGGGGGGGGTTCTTATTTTTGTTGCCTGCGGCAACCACAATTGATGACTTGAGAAGAGAATTTTTGTAAAATTCCCCCACACAAATAAAACTACAAAAATTCTTTTCTCAAGTCTCCCCGTTGCTAGAAATATAGAAGTCATCAAGATGACGCAAACTACACTTTTTAGACCAGTTAAATTTGAGAGATGTCATCTCCGCGCAGGCGGAGATCCATGATGTAAGCGGTTTGCCAGGTGGATCCATGCCGGTGCAGGGGAACCAAAACACATGCACTAGCAATGTACTTTAACAATATATTCCAACAAGTAAGGGAAGTACCGAGTCAATTTATTATTTAATCACAAGCGATAAGGGAAAAACAAAATAAACACACCGTTTGATTTATGAAAAATACTATTTTTTAAGAAAGTGCTAAGTCAAGTGTTTTATTATTCTGCCGTTAACTGTTTGTTAACCATTGATTGTTAGCCTGACTGAATATAAGTTTCTGGGAGGGAAAATGTTAGAAGGTACTAAAATCGAAAAGAACTTACATTTAACAACCACCATTCTCAATTTAGCTGCCAACGACGATAATAAAGTTGAAATTCGTTACGTATTTGACATTGGCTCAGGCGGTACAAAATCCAAAGCAGTGCTGGTGGATAAAGCCACAAATAAAATTATTAATACTGTTTCCGAAACCTCAGTAGCAATGGGTTACCAAAGCTGCATCAGCGGTTCACCCGATGGCAGGTCACTTTCTGAAGATTGCATGCGCGACGGACTCGCGAGCTTATTTAACATTGTCAGTCACTACGGTTTTAATTCGCTTAAAGGTTTGAAGTGTGCTGGAATTGCCACCGCCTGGGCGCGTAATGCGTGGAACGGGGAAGACTATATCGATTTGCTTAATGAGTATGGGTTTAACATCCGTATTATTACTCAAGAAGAAGAAGGTGAAGTGGGTTTTAGAGCGGCAGAGATGTATTTGGGTACAGATGTAATTGGTAAAAGTTTAGTCTGGGATATTGGTGGTGGAAGTTTTCAGTTGGGACTTAAAAACCAAGCCACGCAAAAAATATTTATCTATGAGGGAGAATATGGCGCATCAAACTTTAATGCAGCGATTAAAGATTTATTTGCTGGAAGGCTAATTGCGAATGAATTTCTAACTATGGAACAATTACCTGCTGCGCAAGAGTTCGCCCGGCAAAGAGTTAGCGAGCCAATTAAAGAGTTCGCGCAGGATAATGCCGGCAATATTGACTTAAGTAATGGGGTGTATGGCATTGGGCAAATGATGAACCGGGGAATCAAAACCTTAATTGATGATAATAGCATAAGTGTGCTAGCAGTTGATAGGCTTATTCATGAATTCGCCGGAACCCACCTGTCTCATGCGGCTAGTAAATACAGTGAAATCGGCCTGGAATTTTTAATCCAAATGCAGTCAAACCTCATTCTTATTAAAGCAATTATGGATGGCCTGCAAATTGAGGAAGTGAAATTCCTCAATGCTAAAAGCCTGGACTACGTTGTGTTTGATACTAAATACTGGAGCGACGATACCATGGGGGGTGACTATGATATATTTGTACATATTGATCACGAAGCTGACTCGCTACCACTTGCCTCTTGAAAACAAAAAAAACCTATGATAGATTCCACCAGAATCTTTGGGGGCAGTATGTTTAAGTATATCCGCGTTCTATCTATAGTAATCCTTACCCATAATTTAGCTTTTGCAGACGAAGCGTGTTTAGAAACACGATACTCGTTTGATGTGGGTTCTGGCGCAATTAAATCTACCGGCAACTTGGTGGATAAGTGTCAGGGGAAAATCATTAAACGTATTGGTGAGCGCAACGTCCACCTAAAGTTTGAGCAGTGTATGGTGCATACTGATTCTGGTGCGCACATTGACAAATCGTGTTTTGATAAAACCAAACAAGCAATTGAAGAGATTGAAAACCACTATAAAATCGACTGTAAAACTTCCAAATGCGCAGGTGTTGCTACTGAGTGGGCGCGCAAAGCCAAGAATAGCCAAGTCATCATGGACATATTCAAAGAGAAGGGGATTTACGTTAAACTTCTCGATCAAAAACAAGAGGGGCAACTAGGTTTCTTTACTGCAGAATCGCATCATAAGGGTATAGCTACGCCCAATGATAAGCAAGTAGTGCTCGACGTTGGGGGTGGAAGTTTCCAAATTGCTATTATGGGAAATGACTCTCAAGTCCATGTAATTAACGGTAGATATGGTGTTGAGTCGATGTACAAAGAAGTTGTACAGAAATATAATATTACAAAACCGTACTTATCTGCGCCGCAATTTGAGCAAGTGGTTTCTGATTACACAAAAGACTTCACTAAGCTTTTTGCGCAAAATAAAGAAGTAAGTAAGAAGCTAAGTGAGAAACACTTAGTAACTTTTGGAATTGGTCGGCCGATGGCAGTTGCTATGCTTGAGCAAGTTAAGCTGCCGCAAATAGTGACTCAAGATGACCTGCGCAAAATATCTTTGGAAATGAGTGTAATGACTGAAGAGGAAGTTCAGAAAAAATACCCACTCCTACCACAGCATTACATTCGCTATGTGCAAGGCTCGTTTGTACTTATATTAAGTATTATGAAAGCTGCGGGGATTGAAAGTATTCAAATTCTTAATAGCAAAGCGTCAGATTACGTGGCATTGGACCCTGAATTTTGGTGGTAGATTTTAGCTGATATCGCTGCTATATTAGTCTGCTATGAATGAAAAATATTACATAACCACGCCAATTTATTATGTTAACGATGTCCCGCACATCGGGCATGCCTATACCACAATTGCTTGTGACATCATCGCGCGCTTTAAGCGCCTAGATGGTTTTGATGTGATGTTTTTAACTGGGACTGATGAGCACGGCCAAAAAATTGAAAAAGCGGCCGCCAAGGCAGGTGTTGATACGCAAAGTTTTACTGATAAATATTCCCTCGCTTTTAGAAACCTCACTGAAGTACTTAACATTTCTAACGATGATTTTATTCGTACTAGTGAAGCAAGACATCAGGTAGTTGTCCAAGAGGTTTGGACAAAACTTTTGGACAAAGGTTATATCTACTTAGGTAAGTATGCCGGATGGTATGCAGTTAGAGATGAGGCATTCTATTCAGAATCCGAACTGGTCGAGGGCAAAGCCCCAACAGGTGCCGAAGTAGCTTGGGTGGAAGAGCCAAGTTATTTCTTCAAGCTATCTGAGTTCACCGATAAACTCCTTGAGTTTTACGAACAAAACCCTGATTTTATTTTACCTTATTACCGGCGCAACGAAGTGATTAACTTCGTTAAAGGTGGTCTGCACGACCTATCAATTTCTAGAACTTCATTTGCTTGGGGAATTAAAGTACCAGGTGATGAAGCACACGTAATGTATGTGTGGTTGGATGCGTTGTTTAATTATTATTCGGCTATTTCAACCCAAGAGAGGAAGCACTTTTGGCCGGCTGATCTTCACGTAGTGGGAAAAGATATCATGCGTTTCCACGCGATATACTGGCCAGCATTTTTAATGGCGGCTGAGCTGCCGTTACCTAAGCGCGTATTTGCGCATGGTTGGTGGACGATTGAGGGCGAGAAGATGTCTAAATCCATTGGTAACACCATTGACCCCAATCAGTTGGTTGCCGAGCATGGACTTGACTACGCGCGCTATTTCTTGCTCCGTGAAATGCCGTTTGGAAATGATGGCGACTTTAACCGTACCTCGTTTGTAAACCGGGTTAATGCCGAGTTGTGCAACAACATCGGTAACTTAGCGCAGCGGACACTTTCCTTCGTGAATAAATATTGTGATGGTGTACTTCCTACCCCTGAGCTAAATGGAGTTGATCAAGAATTACTCACTAAAGCCACGCACTTAATAGAAGCTTTGCGCGCACATATTGATAAGCAAACCCTCCACGATTATATCGGTGATATTGTTGCGCTTGGAACTGCAGCCAACGAGTACATCGATAGCCAAGCGCCATGGACGCTCCGTAAAACCGATGAAAAACGTATGGGGACAGTACTGTATACGCTTGCGGAGGTGATTCGCTGTATCGCTATTTATTTAACCCCAGTGATTCCAGATTCTGCCGCACAGTTACTAGCTAATTTAGGTATGGAGCGTATCGACTTTACTTCGCTGGATAAGGCGCTCACACCTGGAAGCAAATTACCTGAGCCCAAAATTGTTTTCCCCAGGATTGAGTTACTTAAGGCTGATAAGTAGAGATCTTGCAGCTTTGTTCCAGTCCCAATGCTTTTGAGTTTTTGCCGCGCATTGCGACATTTTTAACCACTGTTTATTGTCAGAAAGTAGTAATAAAGATTTGGCAATAAAATCTTCATCGCTAATAGTGGCAAAGCCAGTTTTTTTATTAATAATTCGTTCGGAGACGCAGCCAAGGTTACCAACCACGCAAGGAATTCCTGCAGCTTGCGCCTCTGCTAATGCTAGGCAGTATGTTTCACTGAGGTCGCCTTGATACATCATTAAACGAAATTCAGGTAATATTTTTGCCAGTAATGGTTTGGCTATTGGCGCATTGACTATAACACCATACCTTTTATAGCTTCGTGCTTTTTTAAGTATGGGTGCCATTTGGCTAGCTTTTTTATCACCAAAGTTCCCGTAAGTTTTAGCGCCAGAAAAAATATGTAATTCGGCAGTGGGAACTTTGGGGTGAATATTTTCTTTCCATTGATCTAATAATTTATCTAAGCCTCTAAGTGGGTTGGATAAAAATATAACTTTAGGTCGAGGTGCTTTTTTTACAGGTTTTAGTTTTAAAAAAACATTATCTGGTGACAAAGGCATGAGAATTTTACTTCGGCATGTTACGCTTTTGGGCCAAGTTTTAAGATGGTAAATGCTTGAGAAAAGTACATGGGGGTTATATTTCCATAAGGTGAATCTTCTGCGCAATTTGCCAAATGACTGGGCTGGTGTGTGAATCCAAAAAACTAGCTGCTTACCTTTGGGAACCTTTTTAAAAAGTTTTAAGTCGCGGTTAACTATGTAAAGATCAGCATCACTAGGTACTGCGTTTTTACAAGAATACCAATGCACTTTATGCGTGATGACATCTTTTTCACAATTGTTATAAACTTCCACATGGTGCTTTTGCGCGGCAAGTGCCTCGGCTAAATTAACCAATGCGGACTCTGCACCTCCTAAAGCTTTTTTGCGTATGGTCGTGCCATCAAAGGTTAGGCCATTATCTAAAAAAATTACTTTGGCCATGAGGGGTCTTTTTCTTTTGCTTTAATCCATGAAAGGAGTGGGTAGATTCCTGCGCATACTGCGATTAGAAAACCATAGCCCCCTTCTTTATAGCCTTTCCTGCCGATATAACATTTAACAAACCTAAAGAAAAATCTTCTGATGTGGGGCAAAAACTTTGTCCATTCTTTATATTCAAGCATGTCCAATGATCTAGCTTCGGCGTAGCTATTAAGTCTTTTTAGGATGTCGGCGGAGTTTTTATCAACGTAATGAGTCAGCCGATTGGTAAGGGGTTGGCCATGCTCTCCCCCCCATTTTACTGGTGGATGGACGCGATGTAGCCCCCAAGTTTTAGTGCCTCTACGGAACAATCCCTCGTATGCGGCCTTGCCAAAGGAGGCGCCCCATCCATTTCTTACTAATGTTTTACCAATATAATTATCAACGTAAATTAAGTGCCGACTGGCTTTTGAAGTCTGAATTATGCGCTTTAATTCCTGGGCGAGCTCGTGAGGCACCCTTTCATCGGCGTCAACCTCAATTACCCAATCTTTGGTGCAGGTAGCCAGACCCTTATTGCGGCGATCTCCTTCGAGTGCCCAACTTCCCTCAACTAAGTTCTTGGTGAATTTTTTGGCAATTTTCTTGGAATCGTCAGTACATTTATCCAGAACCACGACGATTTCATCGGCGAATTCAAGAGTGGCAAGGCATTCAGCCAATTGCTTTTCTTCATTATGAACGACGACTAAGGCAGAAATTGTTTTCATGCCACCCTATGTAGCATAGTAAAGAGCAATTTACAAATCGTTTAGAGAGGGTATAATCCAGGCAATTATCAAGGCATTATTTATGAAATTTACTTATTCTTGGCTTAAGGGCGTTTTAAAAACTACTAAATCAGCAGCAGAGATAGCTGAAAAGCTTTCGCTAATTGGGTTGGAAGTTGAGGAGTTTACCGACAAAAGCAAAATTTATGAGCCATTCATTGTTGCGGAGATTTTAGAAGCTGTTCAGCATCCTGGAGCTGATAAGCTGAGAGTATGTAAGGTGAACAATGGTAAGGAAACTTTACAAATTGTATGCGGGGCACCCAATGCACGCGCAGGAATTAAAGTAGTGCTGGCACCAATTGGAGCGGTTATCCCCAATGGTGGTTTTGCAATTAAAAAGTCGGCTATCCGTGGCGAGGAGAGTAATGGTATGCTTTGCTCAGCGGATGAGCTTGAACTCCCAGGTGGTTCTGAAGGAATTATTGAACTGGCCGTTGATGCAATAGTGGGTGAGAGTTTTGCTAACTACGCTGGGCTTGATGATGCAGTGATTGATGTATCAATCACCCCTAACCGCGGAGATGCAACCAATGTTTATGGAATCGCACGTGACCTATGCGCGGCTGGTTATGGGGAGTTGCAACCCCTACCACTGAAAGTTCCTACCGATAATGGTAAGGATTCACCCATTAAAGTTGAAATTAAAGAACCCGATGCGTGTTATCAGTTCTATGGTCGGTATATCGCTAATGTGCAAAATGGTATTGCCAGTGATGAGATTAGAAAGCAACTTACAGCCATTGGAATGAATCCCAAAACAACTTTTGTTGATCTTTCTAATTACTCAATGCTTTCTTACGGGCGCCCAAACCATTTTTATGATGCGGATAAGCTAGTTGGTAATATAGTGATTCGTTATGCAAAACCAGGAGAGCACTTTGTTGCTATCGGTGGTGCGCAGTACAATCTTAGAGAAGATATTTTAGTGGTAGCGGATGATAACGGGGCGGTATCAATTGCTGGTGTGATTGGTGGTGAGCGAAGCAAGGTTACTGAAACGACCACAAATATTTTTGTTGAGATGGCGGTATTTAATCCGATCTCGATTTCTAATTCGGGTAGGAAGTTAAATGTTATTACTGATGCGCGCTTTCGCTCGGAAAGAAGAATTGATGGTGGAAATTCTGATTTTTTCATGAACTACCTTACCCAATTAATATTAGACCATACCAGTGGCGAGGTTTATAAAACGCAAATTGTGCGCGGTAACACCCCTCATTATACCCATGAAGTTGCGTTTAATCTTGAAAAAATTCATGCGATATCTGGATTAATAATTTCTGAGGCTGTATGTAAAGATATTCTAACTAAGTTAGGGTTTGTAATTAATGGCAATAGCGTGCAGGTGCCAAGCTTTAGATTGGGTGATATTAATCATATTACTGATCTTGTCGAAGAGATAATGCGCATTCATGGTTATACTGAATTGCCCTCGCTTGACTTGCCGTTAACTTCGAAAGAATTGGTGTTTAATGATAAAACACCTGAGCAAAAAACTAGGGATTTCTTGACTAGCCGAAGCTTTGGTGAAGTTATCTTATGGTCGTTTATTTCGGAAAAAAACCACCAGTTATTTGCTTTAGGCGAACAAATTAAAATTGCCAATCCAATATCGGAAGAGCTTGCGATCATGCGCCGGTCGCTGCTGCCTAATCTTTTATTAAATATAAATAACAACTATGTTCGAGGATTTAAGGATTTCGGCATGTTTGAAATCGGTAATATTTATGGTGCTGAATATAACCTGAATCAAACGCAATCAATTGCTGCTTGCTTCTTAGGTAATATACTTGCAAAAAGTGTTCATAAAGATGAACGTAAAGCAGATTTTTACGATCTTAAAGCCCTAGCGTATGCGGTAGTATCATTGTATGGATTTAATCCTGAGAATTTAAAGATAGTTTTGGAAGTTCCCGCATACTACCATCCAGGGAAAAGCTGTGGTCTAAAAATTGGCAACAAAGTTGTGGGATATGTTGGGGAAATTCACCCGAAAATTCTCAAAGCTTTTGATCTTAAAGACGGTGTGGTTGCGTTTGAGCTATTGACGGAAAATATTCCGCCGCAAAAAGCTAAGTTGGCTAAAGCGCCACTCGAAATTAGTAATTTCCAAGCAGTGAATCGCGACTTCGCATTTATGATTGGCGCGGAAGTTAGGGCGTCAGATATTGTTGATGCGGTTAAAGCAACTGATCGGGCGCTAATTGAGACGGTGGAAATTTTTGACGTTTATAGCGGGAGTAATATTGAAGAAGGTAAGAAGTCCATCGCCCTTAGTGTGCGTATTCTGCCTAAGGATAAAACCCTCAGTGACGTTGAAATTACTGCAGTTTCAGACAAAATTATTGCAACTCTTGCGGATAAATTGGGTGGACAGGTCAGAAGCGCTAAGATTTAGGTCGCGGCGTACCCTTTTAACCTTTTATTTTTCAAGGAAATATGCTATAATGCGTGGGCAATTATGGAGAGTCCATGGCCAAATCTGCTTTAAAAATCAAACTAACAACAAAACCATCGCTGATTGAGCTGGCTAAAACAGTGCTCGATACTGAGATCCAAGGGCTTATAGAGCTGCGTGACACACTGGGCTTTGAGTTCGACCAAACGGTAGATGCCATCTATAACGCGAAAGGACGAGTGATCATCTGTGGCGTAGGCAAAAGTGGGCATGTGGCGAAAAAGATTGTGGCGACCCTGGCGTCAACTGGTACTCCTGCTATCTTCGTTCACGCTTCTGAAGCCAGTCATGGTGACCTTGGTATGATTACTGAAGGAGATGTTGTCCTAATGCTCTCAAACTCAGGTGAATCACCAGAGCTAGCGAATATTATTGATTATTGTAAAAGGTTTGAAATCCTATTAATTGGGGTTGCCAGGAAAGCAAATTCACAGCTTATGAAAGCAAGTGATATCAAGTTTTTATTACCAAATACTAAGGAAGCTTCTGACATTGACGCGCCAACTACTTCAACCACTATGATGATGGCACTCGGTGATGCAATTGCAGTTGCGCTACATAACATGCGCGGGTTTTCACGCGAAGATTTCAAAATATTTCATCCAGGTGGTAATATTGGTGCGAAATTATTGAAAGTGGCGGATTTGATGCATGTAAATGAAACAATGCCACTAGTTAATGAAAATGAAAATTGCTTCGCGGCAATTGTGGAAATGACCCGCAAGCGTTTGGGGTGTGTTGGAGTTGTTAATACAGATGGTGTTTTAATCGGAATATTTACTGATGGTGACTTGCGTCGGCACGTTGATTCTGACTTTAAAGCTTTAAAGATTTCTGAAATTATGACGCTCAAACCGATGACAATTGATAAAGATTTATTTGCATCAGAAGCACTACGGATTATGAATAAAATGTCGATAACGATATTGTTTATAGCAGAAGAAGGTAAGCCATCAGGCATAGTGCATATGCATGATATCTTGCGGGCAAAAGTGGTGTAATGA
>JBIOER010000025.1:0-12562 GCA_044446225.1 Rickettsiales bacterium
CTAAAAGCCACGCAGACCCCATATTTATTGGGCTAGCCCTCAATCACACCCATCAAATCAACCTATGTAGTGTTGTGCCTAACTTTTTTGCACATCCTATATTTTACTACCTCTACAGCCTTCTACCATCTGAAGTCAGGAGGGTGATTTTTGTTTACCTGCGGCGGCAGGTATCCATGTTTTATGCGGGCTGCAAGCTGGACCCCTGCTAGATGCAGGGGAACTAGATATGGATTTAAGTGAGTTCATATTTGAAGTACAACAGTTGTTGCGAAGGAAGGCTGAAATGTTTTAAACTTCCAATATGCACTAGTTTTTATGCAATCACTAACTTGCCGTTTTCGTCAACAAAATGTGTGCCGCACGCTTATACCGCCTTCAGGCGGTGCGTGCGCCCCCCCCCCACACATTTCGTCTCCTTAACGGCGCTCGATTTCAAATTATACCATCTCTTAAGTCATCAATCTGGTTGCCCCGGCAATAAAAAAAACGCCCCACTAGGAGGCGTTTAGTTTTAAATAACCTGATATCTTTAGTTTAAACCTAAACCAAGTACACAAGCGGCAGAACCAGTTGCGATATCATAATAACCAGTTGCGAGAGCAGCACAGTTTCCAGCAGAAACATCAACACCATCAAACGACATGATATTTCCAGTAATAGAACCAATGAAATTACCACCACTGATTGTTCCATCATCCATTTTCTGATCGATACTGAATGCATCTTCTGGAATTAATGCGCTGTTCAACAAATTATCACCAGTTGTTGTTTTACCAATGAATACCACGTTAGTAGTCGATGGGAAAAAACCAGTAGTAAGTGTGTCAACCATTGTAGCAACACCTGCTGTAGGATTGTTACCTTGCGCTAAGAAATAACCCGCACCAGAAATCTTGCTGCTCGGAGCATTAGTTCCTGGAGAAAGCGCGGCGAACGTACCATCAGTTAATGCGGTGATACCTGCACTAATCATGTTAGCGAGTGCTAATTCTTTAAGCGCTGGACGAATTTCATCACCAGGGACTGCAGATCCAGCTTCAATAATACCATTACCATTACCGTTACAATCCGCATCAACTGAAGCACAAGCACCACCAGTCCAGAATGAAGAAGCAGTAGACATATCCCCAGGAACCGCATTGTATTTCGCTACGAAGTTGTTGTAGGCAGTTTGGTAACTTTGTAGATCAGTTATAACTGACCTGATCTCTGCTTGTTTAACCATGTTTGCACCAGCTGCGATACCAGCAACTAGGAAACCAATAATTACGATAACGATAGATAGCTCGACGAGGGTGAACCCTTGTAGCGCCTGATTAGATTTTAATTTACTCATTTTGACCCCTTATTATTTAATTACTCGTAATAAACCCCATAGATATCAAGGGTATACGACTTACTTATATAAGCTAAATACATTTTGCAAAGCTTTGCAAGCGTTTAATTTATTACATCATTTACCACTAAGTGATTCCATTCTTGCCCCGCGAGCGTAAATCGGCTAATATTTATCCACAAAACGAGAATTCATATGGCAACGGTACTATGTTTAAGATGGGGTGACCTTTATACCTCAAGTGACGTCAACCTGCTTTACAGCATGGTGATGCGCCACACCAAACAAAAAGACCTGCGCTTTGTTTGCCTAACCAATCACCCCGAAGGGTTGATTGAGGGAATCGAGCATTTTCCCATACCCAAAATTCCCATTCCTACATCAGCACCATTTCAGGGCTGGAAAAAACTCACCGCATTAATTAACCCGCTCTATGACATCAAAGGTCAAGTGCTGTGCCTAGATTTAGACGTGGTGATTGTTAATAACATCGATTGCTTCTTTGCACCCAGAGGAGATTTCTTTATCATTGAAAACTGGACGCAAAAAGGCCGCGGCATTGGCAATTCTTCCGTCTATCGCTTTGATGCGGGCAAACAAGCTCACGTGCTTGATACCTATTGCAAAGATCCTGAAGCAGCGGCAGCTGACTTCCACAACGAACAAACCTTTCTTTCCAAACATGCCAAAAATGTACAGTACTGGGATGAAAAGTGGGTGAAAAGCTTTAAGCACCAGTGCATTCCTTTTACGCCGCTTAATTGGTTTATCGAGCCCAAAAAACCTTACGGCGTAAAAATTGTCGCCTTTCACGGCCACCCTAAACCCATCCATGCCGCAGAGGGCATTTGGCTCAAACGTTTGCGGCGGGTGTTACCAACTTCATGGATTAAAGAAAACTATAAATTATGATTTTACTTAAAAACCGAGCTGTCATTGAAGTTAGCGGAGACGACCGCGTTTCTTTCCTTCAAGGATTGTTGACCAACGACATGAGCAAATTAAAGACGGGGGTATTCACTTATGCGCTAATGCTTTCCCCCCAAGGGCGCTTCCTTTATGATTTTTTTGTGTTAACCACCCCAGATAAAATCCTTCTAGACGCGCCACAAATTGACTTGGCAGAAATCCTTAAAAAATTCCGCATCTATAAACTTCGCGCCAAAGTTGAGCTAGCAATTTCACCCCTTTTTGTATACGCCCAACTTTCTGCAGGCCAATCTCCATTCCTTCCTGACCCGCGCGCAAGTTCCATGGGATATCGGGCAATCCTGGAGCTAGCTACTGCGACTGAGGATTTTAGCGTCTATGAAGAACAGCGGATTAAAAACCTAATTCCCGACGCTGAGCAGGACTTCATCAAAGATAAAAGTTTTCCGCTGGAATATGGTATGGATAAACTTGGGGCAATTGACTTTGAAAAAGGCTGTTACGTCGGCCAAGAAGTTACCACACGCACCCACCACCGCGGTGTCGTTCGCAAAGGTTTATATCGCTACCAAGGTGCTGAGTTCCCTAAAGGGACTGAAATCACCGCTGATGGAAATAAAATTGGTATAATACTAGGTAGTGGAATTTGTTTACTCAACCACGAAGAATTACAAACTGCAAAAAACCATGCTATTATGGTTAGTAATGAATCAATAACTATCGTACATGACTGAGCATTTTTATAAATATCATTCCCGTTATTCAATCGAACAAATCTACGAGCTGATAACTGACGTGGAAAATTATCCAGAGTTCCTGCCCTGGTGCAAAGGCGCGCAAATTATTGAGGAATCCCAAAATTCACTGGTGGCGGATTTAATCATTAGCTTTAAAGTGTTTACCGAGCATTACCGCTCACGAGTTGATTTAAAGCCTCCTGCACGAGGTAAGGCGGCTGTGGAGGTGAACTTAATCCATGGGCCATTTAAAAATCTCTACAACTCGTGGAAGCTGAAGAAAAATAAAAAAGGCGGCACAGATATTGAATTCTTCATTTCCTTTGAATTTAATTCCGCTTTACTTGAAAAATTTATCGGGTTACTATTCTCTAAAGCATGTCAAAAGATGGTAACAGCTTTTGAGCATAGAGCTGACCAAAAATTTGGGTAATAAATGGATAAGGAAATTCTGAAGCAAGTAGGTTCTGAATTCAAGAAGAAGCGCCAAGCTGCAAAGCTTAAAATTGGCGACGTCTCCAAACAACTCCGCATTAAAAAATCTTATCTGCAAGGAATCGAAAAAGGCGATGTCACCCAAGTGCCGTCAGAAGCTTACGTCCTTGGCTACATTAGGCATTACGCAAAACTATTGGGACTGCGCCCTGACGACTATATCGAGCGCTTACGCTCGAGCGAACAAATCATCCAAGCTGTCGGCAGCAAAGACCTAATTACCGACAAAGAATTTCTCCCTACTAAAAAAATCATCATCCTTAGTTTGGGATTGCTGGTCGCGCTTTATATTATAGCTACCCTGGTTTAGACCGATTCCGGCTTTTTGTCCCCCATCACTGCCCAGCAGTGGCCAGGCGCATATAATCGTCGACACTCGAAAAAATTTAGCCTAAAATCAACTCATGGAACTATTTTCAAAAACAACTGCTAAATCAAGCAAGACAGCCTCTGCATACAATGCCGAGCACATTGAGGTGCTCGAAGGGTTAGAGCCCGTACGCAAGCGCCCAGGCATGTATATTGGTGGAACCGACGAGAAAGCGCTTTACCATCTCATTAATGAAGTACTCGACAATTCAATGGATGAAGCTGTGGCAGGGCACGCCACCACCATTAAAATTCATTTATCAAAAGAAAATACTGTCACCATATCTGATAACGGACGTGGTATCCCGGTTGATAAGCACCCGAAATTCCCCAGCAAATCTGCGCTAGAAGTTATCCTTACTATGCTCCATTCGGGAGGAAAGTTTTCCGACAAAGTCTATGCCACTTCTGGGGGGCTACACGGCGTGGGTATATCCGTGGTGAATGCCTTATCCGATATTTTTAATGTTGAAGTCAAACGCGAAGGCAAAGTATTCCGCCAGGAATACTCCAAAGGACTCCCCCAAACTAAACTTAAAGCGTCGGACGGCAAAGCTAAAGAGACGGGAACTTCAGTTACGTTCCACCCCGACCCGGAAATATTTAAGAAGAATAAATTCCATCCGGAAAATATTTATAAGCTTGCCTGCTCCAAAGCCTATCTCTTTAAAGGCGTTGCCATTCAGTGGAGCTGCGACAAGGAAACGCTACCACAAGATTCGCCCACACCGCAAAAAGCAATCATCCATTACCCCAATGGTTTACAGGATTTCCTCATCAGCATTGTGCCGCCTGAGCAGCTCCTTGCAGACGCAACCTTTGCTGGCGAAGTAGAATTCCCCGATGAGCAGGGCAAAGTTGAATGGGCGATCAGCTGGTTAAGGTTTGGCGATTCCATTACTCGCTCCTACTGTAACACCATCCATACCGCCGAAGGCGGTACGCATGAAGCTGGCCTGCGCAGCGCGCTACTCAAAGGACTCCGCGCTTATGCCGACATTACCAACAATAAAAAGGCTTCGCAAATTACCTCCGAGGATGTACTCGAATTGAGCGTAAGTCTACTTTCTGTCTTCATTAAGAATCCTTCATTCCAAGGGCAGACCAAAGAAAAGTTGCTCACCCATGAAGCGACTAAATTAGTCGATAATGCGGTCAAACATCAGTTTGACCATTGGTTAACTGGCAATCCGAAAGTCGCCAATGATATCCTGGCTCTCGTTATTCAAAATTCCGAGGATCGCCTCCGCCGCAAAAAAGAAAAAGAAGTGGCGCGGAAAAACCCCATTAAGTCGATGCGCTTGCCTGGCAAGCTTGCCGACTGTAATCAAAGCGACTCAACCGGAACCGAGCTATTCTTAGTTGAAGGAGAATCGGCAGGCGGCTCGGCCAAACAAGGCCGCGATCGCGAACGCCAAGCGATTTTGCCGCTTAAAGGTAAAATCCTTAACGTAGCAAGCAATTCGATGGATAAAATCAAAGCCAACCAAGAGATCGCCGACCTTATGTTAGCTCTAGGTTGCGGCGTAGGCGCTAACTATAATGAAAAAGATCTGCGTTATGAAAAAATCATTATCATGACCGATGCGGATGTCGATGGCTCGCACATCAGCTCACTACTTATGACCTTCTTCTATCTACAAATGCCCGAGCTAATTCGCGGTGGGCACCTATACTTGGCGCAGCCGCCACTGTACCGCATCACCCAAGGTGCAGAAACTTATTATGCGCAAAACGATGTAGAGAAAGAAAAACTCATTGCTAAACTCGGCAAGAAAACGATGGATGTTGGTCGCTTTAAAGGCTTGGGTGAAATGACAGCTAAGCAACTAAAAGAAACTACCATGGACCCTAAAAAACGCACCCTACTAAAAGTAATGATTGCCAACGAGAATGAAGTCGAAGTTGCCCAATTGGTTGAAAATCTTATGGGCCGCAACCCAGAGCCCCGCTTCTTGTTCATTAAAGAGCGTACCGAGACCGCATCTTCCGACCTTAAAGATCTTGTGGATCTAACCTAAAACAGCTCCACTTCTTCCTGCACAGAAGTCATTTCTGGCATCATACTAGCTCGGTCAGATGGGGATATGTTGTTGTTAGCCACCAGCAAATCTGTAAAGGCGCTTTTTAGCTCCCCTAACTTAAAAGTGTTAAGAATAGTAGTGGTCTTAGTCATATCAAGCACTGACCCTTTATAATGCAGCAAATATTGGCGATCCACGATATGATCACAAATATTATTCATCACATTCAAACAATTGGTAATGGTTTGCGAAGCACGATCTTGGAACTGCATATCCACAATCATTGCGGTAATACTTAAGGCCGCCTTACGTGAATTCTCAACCGCTTCTTGCATCACACCAGAGAGCTTATTGTTTTGCTCCATTAGTTTTTCCATAAGCGTTCCAATGGTCTCTTTCACCATGATGCTGTCACTCATATCAATGGTGGCGATTCCTTCAAGGATGCTATGGCTTCCCCGCACACTACCTACGATATCTTCAATCTTTACTTGCATGTCTAGGGCAAGGATTTCGATGGTTTTTGAGAGATTTTTCACTTCTTCGGCAACTACTGCAAAACCTGCGCCCGCCTCCCCTGCTCTTGATGCCTCAATTGTGGCATTAAGCGCAAGTAGGCTGGTTTGCTTGGTAATCTTACGTACTTTTGTCAAATACCCTTCAATCTCATGGACAAGTTTCATGGCATCATCCAAACCATAAACCATGGCGATAGACATTTTAGATACAAAAAGAATTTTCTCAATTGACCGGTCAACATTCTCACCCACCATTTTAAATGCATCGGTTAGTGATATTGACTTCCCTTGGAAGGAAATACTTGCGGTGAGATCAATAAATTTTTCAATGTTCTCTGCCTGTTTACTAGAGGCCTCGGAAAGCATTTTAAATTTCTGCGTTAAATCATTCGCACTACTTTCAATTAACTGCACAGTCTGTGGTAATGAGGTACGGATCGTTTGTAACGCCCGCAAATGAAGCTCATCTTCCTTACCAATAAAAGTTATTAGCTCTTGAACGTGGGGGTTCTCAAGTAAATCCTTAGGGATTGTGATTGTTATCGACCCATCCATGTTATTATTTGCTAACATCACTCCTCACACACAATGTTTAAGTAATTCTTCAGTAATTTTATCGATGGGATATTCATTCGTAATCGCCCCTGATTCTTTAGCCGCTTTAGGCATGCCATAAACCACGCAGGTATCACTATCCTGCCCGATATTTATCGCGCCGTTTTCCGCCATACTTTTCAAACCATCGGCGCCGTCTCTTCCCATGCCGGTAAGGATAACTCCCACCGCCTCTTTGCCAAAAATATTAGCTACTGATTTAAACATCACATCTGCTGATGGTTTATGCCCAGAAACATTTTCACCATCTGCAACATGAACTATTGCGCCAGTGGGAGTTCTTTTTACAGTCAAGTGCATCCCGCCTGGGGCAATGTACGCTTTACCACATTCAAGCTTCTGTCCATCTCGTGCTTCACACACTTCTATTTGCGTAAGGGTATTTAGCCTTCTGGCAAAAGACTCAGTAAACTTCTCTGGCATATGTTGGGTAATAATAATTGGCGGGCAATTACTTGGCATTCTTACCAATACTTCCTTGATCGCCTCCACGCCACCAGTTGATGCAGCAATGGCAATTATTTTGTTTGCAGTTTTAGCAGAAGGATTGAACTTCACCGGGCTATTTTGCGACTCTCCCCACCGCGCAGGGGATGTGACCTTAGCATTGGCAGCACTGCGGATTTTGTCCGCGAGCTCGTCTCTTAACGTATCCAAATTGTTATAAGCATTATAATCAGTTGGCTTGGCCAGATAATCAAATGCTCCTAATTCAAGAGCCTTTAAGGTAGTATCCGCCCCTTTTTGGGTCAGAGTTGACACCATGATAACTGGCATTGGCCTAAGACGCATGATTTTCTCCAAAAAACTTATTCCATCCATCTTGGGCATTTCCACATCCAAAGTAATGATGTCTGGATTGTGTTTCTTGATTTTCTCGCGCGCATCAAACGGGTCTTCAGCAGTATCCACCACCTCAATATCTGGTGTTTGGCTTAACATCCCAGTAAAAAGAGTTCTAATAAACTTAGAATCATCCACCACAATTACTTTAATCTTTTGACCCATATAACCTTCCTTGCTCTAGAATAGAGTAACATCATCATCTTTTTTGTCAGTCTGTTTTTTAATGTTTTCGAGATATTCTTTTTCTCTTTCAACAATTCGTAAATCTTCTACTCTTTGTAATTTTCTCAGCATCACTTTACCACTATCGGGGAAAAAGTGTAATCTACGCGGACTAAGACCCCCTACATCCTCTCCTGTGAGCAGTAATTTTTCCTTAGTAATGAAGCCTTTTACGAATTCAATATTTTTATCCCCAATATTTTGGGTATACTGCATAACTCGAGCTCCGCCAAAGATTTTAACCTCCAACCTACTTTTAATCGCTCCTTTTTTGAGTAATTCGTTAATCAAAAGCTCCATCGAATGAATCCCAAACCTTGCAGAGGTAGCGCTGTTATTATCCCCCGGCAGTAAAAAATGGTTCATTCCACCAATTTTTAAAACGGGATCGTGCATGCAACACGCAATACAAGAGCCTAAAATCGTAACAATTAGCTCGCCAGTGGTTGCCGTGCTATAGCATCCGCCTGAATAGATTTTAACAATTGTTTTTTCTTGAACCTGGTCATAATACCGGTCTGGGCCTGTATAGTAATCCCCTACTTGGTTTTTTTCGGTATCGGTTCTGCGCGACCTAAATTCTTTCATTTTATCCTTCTATAGGTTGTTTTACCAATAGGTAGATAACGATCGGAAACCTTTTGCAAATTTTCAGAATGCCCAATATACAAAATTCCATCCTGAACCATTTGGTTGGCTATTCTGTCAAATAGCTTAGCTTGGGTATCCTTATCAAAGTAGATGACGGTATTCCTACAAAACACCACGTCATACTTCTTTTTCATCGGCCACGGATCAAGCAAATTCAGTCTTCTAAAGTGAGTTCTTGCCGTGATCTTCGGATCTATAATGTAGTGCTCGTCAGCGTCTTTATAATATTTTTTAAAACGCGCGGGGATTTTTTCCGTCCATTCAGCCTCATAAATTCCCGCCCTTCCTTTCTCAATAACGTTGGTATCAATATCGGTAGCTAGTATTTTATAATCAAATCTATTTTTTAATTGCACTTCCGAAGCAACCATCGCCATACTATATGGTTCACAACCATTTGAACACCCCGCCGACCACATTAAAACATCTTTTTTACGTTGGGTGAGTTCTAACAAATATCCTTCAAGATGGGTAAAATGATGATCTTCCCTAAAAAAACTGGTGAGGTTGGTACTAATTGCGTTGGCTAGATTAACCAGCTCAGCATTGTCTTGTTCTAAAACCAGGCAATAATCTTTAAAGGAGCTGAGGTTAAGCTCTAAAATTCGCTTCGATAACCGCCGGTAAATCATATCCTTTTTGTGCGGGCCCAGAACTATACCAATGTTTTTCTTCACGAGCTTAGAGATGAACTCGAAGTCGTTATGGTTAAACTCGAATTCGCGTTTAAGCACTTCGTGCCTCATTTGCTAATTGCGATTCATCAGAAAATATTTTTTCAGAATCAAGGAGCACAACCATTCGGCCGGTCAAATTAACCAAACCATTTAGGTACTCATCATGCACGCCGCCTTCCATTTTAGGTGCTGGTTGAATTTGCGTCGCAATGACATCTATAATATCTGAAACTGAATCCACCAATAGGCAAACCGTCTTTTCTTTGCAAGCGATAAACAACATGACCTTTTTCTTTTCATTAACGCTGTCTTTAATCCCAAACCTAATTTTCAAGTCATAGACCGGGATAATCACCCCGCGCAGGTTAACCACCCCTAGTAGATAATCTGGCGCATTAGGTAATCGGGCGGGTTTTATGTACGCCTTGATTTCCCTAATGAGCATAATGTCAATCCCGTACTCCTCATGATTTATCTTAAAAGTAAGGTATTGAGATGAATTTTCATTAGCTGTTTGCTGTGTTTTATTGTGCATACATCGCCCCCTATGCTGCAATTTTATTAACAATTTTCGCCGCTAGATTTGGTATTTTAACCATATCTAAAATTAACGAAACTTTGCCATCACCAAGAATTGTTGCTCCAGATAGCCCCTCTATGCTATTAGAGTTCTGATCTAAGCTCTTAATCACAATCTGTTGCTGACCTAACAATTCGTCAACCACCAGACCATATTTCTGATTGTTCACTTCAATAATCACTACCAACGCCTCACTCGCTAAAGTTTTGGAGTTTTGAATATTAAACAATTCATATAAGTAATAAACTTGGATGAATTCTCCCCGCAGTGAGATCACATCGTTGCCGTCAGCAATTTTTTTGAGATCATCTACCTTTGGTTTAAGCGTTTCAACGATATTGCTAATTGGAATTATGTAAATCTCACTGCCAGAGCTTACGATCATGCCATCCATAATCGCTAGTGTTAGCGGGATATAAACATTCATTTTCAAGCCTTTGCCAGGATCATTAAAGATCTCAACTGACCCACCAATACTTTCAATATTCCTCCGCACCACATCCATCCCAACGCCACGACCGGATACGTCTGATACATTATCCGCAGTAGAGAACCCTGCAGCAAAAATAAGTTTGTCGATTTGCCCAGGAGAAAGTAATGCAGCTTCCTGTTCACTAATAATACCTTTCTCAATCGCCTTTTTACGCACTTTTTCACGGTTAATCCCCGCCCCATCATCCTGAATTGAGATAACGATCTTACCGCTGACTTGGTCAGCAGAAAGTTTAATTGTCCCTTGGGGGTTTTTACCATTTTCTTTTCTGATTTCTGGTGTTTCTACGCCATGATCAACCGAGTTTCTGATCATGTGCGTCAGCGGGTCAGACAACTGCTCGATAACGCTTTTATCAATTTCAGTACTCTCACCACTAACTTCCAAAACGATATCTTTATTAAGCTGACGTGAGAGGTCCCTCACCAACCTAGGTAACCTAGAAAACAATGATTTTACCGGCTGCATCCGCACTGACATAACCGCATCTTGTAATTCACGCGTGTGGTGGGATAGCTCCTCAACGCCCGCTAATAACCCCGAGAATTCATCGAAGCCCAAACTCTTAGTTTGGTCGACGATCATGGCTTGAGTAATTACTAACTCTCCAACTAAGTTAACTAAGCGATCAATTTTTTCAACGTCAACTCTAATTGATGAAACCACCTTAGTTGCAGCTTCGTTCTGCGTATGATTTTCATTACCATTAGCAGGTGCTGCTAAAATTTCCACCGCAGTTGCTTGCGCTTTTTGCGTCATGTCGAACAAGCCAGCAACTTGCTCAATACTTAGCGCGCAGTCGTCAATTACAAATTCAAATGCCGCGTGGACATCATCCTCAGGTTTTTTTGTTTCTAATTCCAAATGATAATTGAAGTATGCATCTTCCACATTCATGTTGGCAAATTCTGGAACTTTAGATGAATCAGTTTTAATCACTAAGGTACCCAATTGGCGCAACTCATTAAATATTAGCGTTGGCTCATTACCCGTTCTAAGGATGTTGGCATGGGGAGCAAATTTAATATTGAAGAATTTATTCTGTTCTTCCTCTTGTGGTTTTACACTTTCTTTTTTAACCATGGGTTTGCAGTCTGCCATCCTTAGCAACTCTTCTTCCATCTTTTTACCCAGACCTGCTTCAACTGCTTGATTTGATTCTGCCGCCAAAACCATTTTCTCAAGGATATCGCCCGATTCCAGTAGTAGATCAATAATATCTTGCTGCGGACTGATTTGCCCATCACGCATCTTATCTAATAACGTTTCAAGTGCGTGAGTAAAATGACTGAGTTCAGTTAATCCAAACGCGCCCGCCCCACCCTTAATAGAATGCGCACAACGAAATATTCCATTTAATACTTCGATTTCATTATCGGAATTAGTTAGTGACAATAATTGCTCTTCCATATCCTGTAAGAGTTCTTTGCACTCGGCGATATAGGTCGCCTTAAATTGGGCTAAATCGTTCATCTTCCCTCCCTCTTAGTTATCCTGTTACGGACATACCTTGTTTACTACTTGTAATAATTTATCTGGGTTAAACGGCTTTACAATCCAGCCCGTCGCTCCAGCATCCTTCCCCTCTTGTTTTTTTGAACCATCCCCTTCAGTGGTCAAAACTAAGATTGGAGTGAACTTGAAATTATCGTTACCTCTGAGATGCTTTATTAGCGCAATCCCATCCATGTTCGGCATATTAATATCAGTGATAATTAAATCCACTTTACCTTGCCCTAAAACATCAATTGCGTGCTTGCCATCCTCAGCTTCAGCTACCTCGAACCCGGCACCCTTAAGAGTGAACGTTACCATTTCACGCATTGTTTTAGAGTCATCAACTGTTAATATTTTTTTAGCCATTTTCTACCTGAACATTAGGGTTATCAAAAAAATCTCTTTCAAGACCATAGCTGGAAATCTCGGCCTTAAAAACAGTCGACGGATTGTATAGGTATAGTCTTTTAGCTTTTTTCTCACACTCCTTAACGAAGGCGCATAACACCTGTAGGGCTGGCGAAGTCAACCGCGATACTCCTGAAGCATCTAAACAGATACTATCTGCA
>JBIOER010000026.1:0-12493 GCA_044446225.1 Rickettsiales bacterium
ATCTTAGGATCATGTGTGAATCCTGCACTTCCTGCTATTTCAAGGATTTTGCTTTTAATCGCCACTTCCCGCTGCATTTTTAAATAGCGCGATAGCGTAATAAACATACTCAAAGAGGTATCAACCATCCTAAATTTATTTAGAACATAAAGATCATCGAGTGCGTTCTTTACCATAAAGTCCACCCAGGTGGACAGAACAATATGACCGACAGTTTTAATCTCTGGCCCAAGTTCTAAACCATTACCTTCTTGCCTAAAGAAGCCTAATCCAAATAGCTCTCTGATAAATTGTCCCAAGTCAGCATATTGTTTTTTAAAGTGGGTAATACTCTTGCCTATCGATTCCCCCCGGTGATAAAAATATCTGGAAAACATCGTTGCTCCAGTGAACATCACAGTCGAGTAGAGCATCGCCAGAGATGGACTATCATTCACGAAATATTGTGAGAAAGTCAGAGCAGGTATGCCATAAGCAGCCAAATTATCAACATGCATTTTCCAAACTTGCGTTCCTTCTTTATCTTTTAATGCGGTGTATAAAATATCCTTAACATGAATAAGACGTTGTCGACGTAAAGAAATTGAAATATCTGAAATAGTTAGTGGTAAAATCGCCTTTTCTTTTGGTCGCAAGGTATTACTAACGGAAGGGGGAGAACTGGAAGAAGATTCAGTAGCAGCAATATGTGCGTCGTTTAATGAGGAAAGTGCCTTTTCCAATATTTCATTTACAAAAGCGGTCGGTACCAGATCGGTTTCAAAGCGCATTTCACAAAACTGCGAAACAAACTGTTCATTGCTATCATAATCCATCCCATCATCTGCAGTTGGTAATACCTTCACTAATCTTGGCGGCGAATTTGTTGCAGTTGAAATATTGGATTCTTGCATAAATTTCCCAAATTTTAATTCTTACACTATATAACTCAAGTATGATATTGCAGTTAAATCAACTTAAAAATTTCGGTAACAATATGAGAAATAAAATCAAACCAAGTTATCAATCTAGATTACAGCATGAGATCGAAAAAAGCTTAACTACAACTATCGACAAGCGTTTTTTAGCCCTAAAAAAAGATCTCAATAATCTCATTCTTGGAATGTCCAGCCAGATGCATAGCCGCAACATTTCAAATGCTAGCAACAATCTTTGGAAAAGTTTTTCCAGTGAAAATCAGGCGATCACCGCAATCGGCAATGCATTACAAAAAGCTTTACTGAGGAACCTATAAATTCCTCCCTACATATACAAGTCTGGATCCTGGTCATGGTCTTCTTGCTTACGCTTTTGAGCACTACTATAGTTAGAAATTGGAGAAAGATTGTTGCCAAAAAACACCCTGCTAGAAGAACCACCAGCTACGGGCGAGCCCATAGAAGTGTCAAGCGCCGAGCTGCGTGAGTAATCACGTGGGGGACTAGAGTCAATTGCATTTCGCATCTCATTCAGTGCAGCGATCTCATCGTTTACACCAGCTAAAAATATCGGTAAGAATCGATTGATGTTGGTGGTTAACATCTCAGAAAATCTGCCGCGCAATTCTTCAAATGATTCATACTTCCTATCAACAATCACTCTGCCATTAGTAGCAATGGACTCGTTTTGAAAGACAGTAGCTTGTAACTCAGCCTTACTTATAAACGTTGATAAAATATTTACCGCCATCTGCAGTGCTTGATTAATTCTAAGTAAGCTTCCTGGCTGCCCTAATACCGATAGGCGGCTTAATTGCATAAACTCGTTTTCAAAACGATTATACGGTGACCGCTCACTATAGAATGCTGTAAAGTAATCTCGGAGTTTTTGTTTGAAATCACCATCTTGATTATAGACCCAGTAAAAGGCATTACCGAAATCAATTCTTACGCCACGACCATCCTTACTACCAGAATTATCTGGACTGCAATCATTGTCACCTATTAGCATGCTTGTCACCATCATCAAAACAAGATCACGATAAGCAGCACCTGGGAATTTTGGTTTTCTTTTGGTTGGAGCGGCATGCACAGAGCGCACCTCGCTATTTGGTAAGTAACCTGGTATCATCTTAATGAACAGGCCAGTCTTTGATGAAGCGCTATCTTTTTGCAGAGAAAAATCAGGGACAACAATACTACTTCCCAAAATCGCTAACATTTCCCTATAAACTGTTAAGCCAATAAATTCAGTTATTATAGAATTTTGCTTTACCAGATATTCATTTTCTTTATTAGCACTTTCTCTTAGAAAAAAGCCACTAGATTCACCATCCGTTTTTTCTCCTGAATATTCAAATCCATCGGGAACAAATATATTGGATATTGAATCACTAGAATCTTGCGGCGATTCAGGAGCCATACCGAACAAAGACGTATTCCCATCATCGCGACCAAACAGGCTACTGGTGTTTGCATTATTATTTGAATTGGTCGTTAAATTAAATAAACTTGAAGCGTTCACTGCATCACCAAAAAACAAACTATTCGGGAGTCTTTTGGCATTTGAATCAGCTAGTAATTTAGGTGGGTTAGGGAAGTTTTTCATATTATTCTCACAGTCATTTCATCTTACTTTAACGAAACTTAGCTATATTGCACTTATATTTTAAATAAATGATTATTAAGAAAATTCTTAAAACCCCTGTTTTTAATGATTTTACTAGATATAGTAAAAAAATATTTAAAATGAATTTATCGCCAAAAACCTCTACACACGTGACAAATGCAAACTTTCGCCACCATCACCTTATAATTTTCACACCCAAAGAAAATTCGCCTTATATGCATAAAATATCAATATGTTAGTTGAACAAGTCAAATTTCAGGTGTACCAATTATATAGAGATTGATTATTTAAGAGCATGGCAGCAAAAAGAACACAGCGCGGATTTTCACTAATTGAATTGGCCATCTCGGTGACCATTATTGGAGTGATCATTAGCTTTATCGTCACGGTAAAAGGGGTGATGGATGATTCTAAGCTCAAAGGCATTATTGCCGATATCACCTATTATCAAACTAGCTTTACCAATTTTAGAAACACCTACAAGAGCTTTCCCGGTGACATGGCCAATGCTACCGATTACTGGAGTACAACTTGCGCCACAGTTATTTCTTGTAATGGTAACGGCAATGGAGTAATTGAATATATTTACGCAAGTAGCAATAGTTCCGAGCTTGAACGGGCGTGGAAGCACTTGGAGCTAGGGCATGTAATTAAAAATGGCTTTGCCATTACCACTCAAAACAGATCTGGGCTAGAGCTTGCAGTTAGCGCGCCAGCTAGCGCCTTCCCCAACACTGGTTATACCATTGTGGGCGGCACGAATATTGGCGGAATTACCGGGAGCTTTATTACCTCACCCTTTACTAGCAACATCAATGCAATTTATGTTGGAGCAAGTAGCGGCAATATTGCTCGTTCATTTGATATGGGTGGCTTGACTGCTAGCCAAGCATTTTATTTAGATACCAAGTTTGATGATGGAACAATTAATTCTGGTAATGCTACTGGCAATACCACTGGTGCGCTACGTACCATTGCAGGTTACGGCAGCCTTGGTAATGATTGCATAACTTCAGGTGGCTACTACAACACCACCGAAAATGACATTCCTTCATGCGTAGTGGGAGTGCAGCTTCATGATTAAAAACGCTTTTACTATTGTTGAACTGTCAATCGCGCTAATCATTATTTCCTTATTAGCTACGGCCGTTCTGGCTGGATCATCACTAATTGAAAATGCTAAAATCAATAAAATGATTTCTGACCTAACTGCGATCGAAAAATCTTATCAAACTTTCAATGTAACCTATAACGCAATTCCTGGTGATTTCGCCAATGCTTATTCAATTTGGAGCGGAAATTGCGCAACTACTGCTGCCATTTGCAACGGCAACGGAGATGGCAAAATTCAAAGCTACTATGCAGGCGTTTCAAGCTCAATGAATGACGATGAAGCGAGAAAAGCTTGGCGCCATATGGAGCTCGCCGGAGTAACAACTTTTGTAATTTATGGCCCAACATTTCCCAGTGCTTGGAATAACTTTTATGGTACAGATACTGACATACCTAGGGGGCCAATGAGTAAATCAGGATATTTACTCCTCTATGGTAATGATCAACTGCGCACCCAAAATGAAGCTGAACCAGTGGGGGGGATTTATTCTCCCACTACGGATAACATCATCTACTTAGGTAGCCCGGTCGCGGGATATTTGGTTGCCAATAGCGCCTTAAAACCAATTCAGGCAATGAACATCGACAGCAAAGTTGACGATGGCCTTATATCAACTGGCAATGGGGCAAGCACAGGGATATTTAGGGCTTTTGATGGGTTAGATGTAGCATCAGCAGGTAACTGCGCTACCGGTGACACTTACAACTTGCTATTCACCGCAACTGGCTCATGCGTAGTCGGCATGGCAATTCATTAGATAATCTACTTCCCGACTTTAACCATCCGTTTAATCAGTAGCTGTTGCAGGATTGATAGAACGTTACTCCACGCCCAATAAATAACTAATCCTGAAGGGAACGAGGCAAACATAAAGAGGAAAATCAATGGTAATAGTCGCATCACCTGAGCTTGAACCGGATCAGTCGGCTCGGGGTTTAAACGCTGTTGGAAATACATGGTAAGTGCCATAAGTATTGGGAATACACCGACCATTAAGAATGATGGTGGATCCCAAGGTATCAAACCAAACAAATTGAAAATCGAAGTTGGGTCTGGCACTGAAAGATCTTTAATCCAACCAAAGAAAGGAGCATGGCGCATTTCAATTGTTACATAGAGCACTTTGTAAAGAGCAAAGAACACTGGTATTTGTAGTAATATTGGTAAGCAACCCGCCATCGGATTAACCTTCTCTTTCTTATACAGCTCAAGTAAAGCCTTTTGGAAGCCAGAAGCATCTTCCGCATAACGCTCTTTAAGCTGCGCCATTTTGGGTTGCAAATCTTTCATCTTATTCATCCCCACAAAACCTTTATGGGCAAGTGGAAATAGTATTAACTTAATTAGCACTGTGAGCATCAAAATCGCCACACCGAAATTACCCAAATAATCATAGAAGTAATGCAGCATCATAAAGATTGGCTTAGTAATAAAATAAAGCACACCAAAATCTACCGCACGATCGAACAATTTAATTTTCATATCCTGCTCGTATTTATCCAACAAGTCTAACTCCTTAGCTCCGACAAAAAGATGATACGAACTTTCAAACACCCCGCCACCATTCACAGTTACCAGCGGAGCTAGCAAATTAGCTTGGAAGCGATCGATTCCTTCTTTATTTTCAACGTATTTAAACTCTAGTTTACTATTTTTATCAGCCGGGATAATTGCCGACAGCCAATATTTATCTGAAAAGCCCATCCATGAAACATTGGATTTCACTTCTGCTTTGCCATCTTCTTTTAAAGTTTCTAAATCAACTTCATCAAGCTTATCTTGAGCGACGGCAATTCCGCCTTCATGAATAATCATATTTTTAGGTTCGGTAGATGTATGGTTCTTTGAAACTAAACTATAAGGTGCGAGTGCAACCTCCTTGCCATTATTTACCATCTTTTGAGAGATAGAAAACATGTAATTCTCATCTAAAGTTGCGCTAAGATAAAACTCCTGCCCGCTACTATTTTTCCAAACCAGCACCAGCGGTTTTTCTTTACTCAAATCACCTGACTTATAGACCTGCCACTTTGTCTTAATCGTTGGAAGTTCAATAGTTTCATCACCACCGCGCACCCAACCGAATTCAATAAAATTACTCGCGGTCGTTCCCAGTGGATTTAAAAGCTCCACTTGGGGACTCATAGCATCTAAACCAACGTGGTATTTCTTAAGGATAAGATCATCAAACCTAGCACCAACTAAATTCACCGAGCCTTTGACTACCTTATTCTCAAATGCTATGCGATCGGTTTTAGCAATCGCTTCACTGCGCGCAATAAATTTATGAACCTCTACGGGAGTAATCGTCTGGGTAATTGTGCTGTTATCCTGTTGTTGGGTCTCAATCATTGGCTCCACGAACAAGTATTGCCAAACTGCAATAATTACCGTTGAGATTATACAAGCGATTATCAACCTAGTGTTTTGAGATATATCTTTCATGTTTATTATTTATTTTGAGTGTTAGGTAGTGGGTCGTGGCCGCCTTCACAAAAAGGATGGCAACGCATAATTCTTTTTAAAGTTAACCAAAACGCTTGCGGCAAGCTTTTTTGGGAAAATGCTAAAACTGCATATTCCGAACATGTCGGATAGAATCTGCACGCCTTAGGCATAAACGGTGATATCACCGCTTGATAAACCTTAATTAATAATACTGATATTTTCCTAATCATATAGCTTTAAGCAATAGCTGCTCTACTTCGTTTTTTAATTCAACAAAATCTACACCTAGAACAGTGCTTTTGGCAATGAAGAATATGTGCCTTGTTTCAATCTGATGACTTTTTACATAGCTACGGATGATCATACGCAGAATACGCCTAACTTTATTACGATCAACTGCGCGGGGAAGGTTTTTTTTGGAAACACCAATACCAAACTTAAAGTTTTCGGCGGGTGTTGAGTACAGACTAATATTTTTTGCACGCAATGGTTTGCATGCCTCTAAAAGTTTAGAAATTTCTTTAGAATTCAGACTTGTTTTTGTCTTAAGCACAAAGGCGTTTTCTACCCTTAGCTCTACGGCTATTAAGAACTTTTCTACCATTCATGGTAGCCATTCTCGCCCGGAAGCCATGTCTTCTTTTTCTAACTATTTTACTTGGGTTATACGTTCTTTTGGTCGACATATCTTAACATCACTTGAATTATTAAATGAGTTGCTTTTATAGCTGGTTTGTTGGAATATGTCAATTGATTATTAAATAGCACCATGAAAGAAATTCTCACATTCTATAAAGACTTAGGTGTAGACACCGTCCTTGAGGGCGCTCCAGTCAACCGGCTGGCCGCCTCTAGCACTCCATTAGCCCTGGAAGAGGCTCCAAAAGAGCTTCCCGCCTTTGAAAACGCCAGATATTTGGCCGACAAAGCCACTTCTTTAGAGGAATTGGAGAAGTACGTTAAAGGTTTTACCGGCTGTGACCTAAAGAAAACCGCTATGAATACCGTATTTGGCGACGGCAGTGCCTCAGCAGAAGTCATGTTTATTGGCGAAGCACCAGGAGCTAATGAAGATAAAGAAGGCATCCCTTTCTGCGGACAAAGCGGCAAGTTATTGAACAATATATTAAAGGCCACGGGCTTTGCCCGCGAAACGGTATATATTACCAATACGGTATTTTGGCGTCCGCCAGGAAATCGCCGCCCTACCCCCGACGAAATCAAGATTTGCCGCCCATTTGTCGAGAAGAGTATTGCGCTTATCCACCCTAAAATGCTGGTATTAGTGGGAAGCACAGCGGTAGAGTCGCTCTTGGACAGCAAAGTTTCCATGCATACCCTGCGCGAAACCAACTACATGTACGAGAATCGCTATACCAAAGAAGAAATTCCAACTTTTGTGATCTTCCACCCCTCATACCTACTCCGCCAACCCACTAAGAAAAAACTGATGTGGTTTGACTTCCTGAAGATCAAAGAGGCGATTGCATGAAGCAATTAAGCACCTCAGTTAAGGTACTGCTTTTGCTTATTATTGCATCATTGTTCGCTGAAATCATCTGTAATGACCGCCCGATTTTCATGATGTTTAAGGGGAAAGCTTATTTTCCCACCCTGAGTAACGTTCGCGAAATTGATATTGGCGGCGATTACCTAAGCAGCCCCGACTATGCCGATCCCAGTATAATTAAATTAATTAATAAAAACGGCTACATGGTCATGCCCCCAATTCCCTATAGCTATGGAACCATTGATTATTTACTCGAAGCCCCCGCCCCTTCCAAACCTTCAGCGCGGCATATTCTCGGTACGGATGACCATGGGAGGGATATACTTGCTCGCCTCCTTTATGGCCTACGCCTTTCACTTATATTTGGCATCCTTTTGACCTTTTTTAGCTCAGTTATCGGGATATTTTTAGGAGCAATTCAAGGGTATTATGGCGGGATTCTTGATATCCTGCTGCAAAGGTTTATTGAAATATGGTTGGGGCTACCTTTGCTTTACATGCTAATTGTGATGTCGAGCGTTTTGATCCCCAGCTTTTCATTACTATTATTTATTATGATTCTTTTCGGCTGGACGTCACTCGTACCATTGGTACGCGCAGAATTTTTAAAAGCCAGGAATTATGATTACGTTAAAGCTGCTAAAGTTTTGGGCATTAGCCCATTACGGATAATTCTTAAGCATATCTTACCCAATGCGATGGTCGCGTCGCTCTCAATGATACCATTTATATTATCAGCATCAGTTACCACCTTGACTGCTTTGGATTTTTTAGGCTTAGGGTTGCCACTTGGTTCGCCATCATTAGGCGAGATGCTATCCCAAGCAAAAGGTAACTTGCAGGCGTATTGGATATCAATCCCAGTATTTTCAGTATTGATATTAATTCTAACTCTACTAATATTTGTAGGACAGGAGATAAGAGATAAATTAGATCCCAGGAGCTAATATGTTAGTCATTAAAGGTATTGAAAATATAAAAAACATCATGACTGAGCTGGCAGTTGCGCTCGGTAACTTCGATGGCGTCCATTTAGGCCATCAAGAGATTATCAAAACCGCGGTAAGTTCCGCCAAAAGCAAAAACATAAAGTCGGCAGTTGTTAGTTTTTATCCGCATCCCGCAGTTGTTTTGGGAAAGGGCGAGCATAAATATCTGCAGTCTCTCGAAGATCGTCTCAAGGGCTTTATGGCATTAGGCGTAGACTATACAATCATTATCGATTTCAATCCCGAGTTTGCCAAAATGACGGCACACGATTTCGTTACCGAGGTTTTAGTAAAAAAACTTCATGTAAAATACGTCGTCAGCGGCTATGACTTCAAATTTGGTAACAACCGGTCAGGGGATTTCACCCTTTTGGAATCTCTAGCCAAAGAACATGATTTTAAATACACCAAGGTCAATCGTCTTACCTTTGATAGCATGCAAATTTCTACCAGCGCTATTAAAAAATTATTAACTCAAGGACGGATTATTACTGCCAATTCTATGCTGGGTAAAACCGTACATATATCTGGCAAGGCGATTAAATTAGTGCACGAGTTTGACCACGTAAAACTCACCGCATTTCGCCTGGATGCTTCTTCTGAGTATTTGTTACCCATGAACGGAGCTTATACCTTTAAGTATAATCATGAGTATGGGGTTTTAAATATTGGCACCAGGCCATCAGCAGGTGGGGAGTTCCTTACCATTGATGCAGTATTTATGAATCAGGAAATCGATATTACCGACCAAACCGTTACCTTTGAAATACTAACTTTCCAACGCCCAGAACGCGACTACAGCTCGAAAACCGAAATTGACCAACAAATCCTCCTTGATATTAGCCAGGCACGCTACGCGCTTAAAAACCTTGAACAGCACTTTAGAAAAGTTGGGTAGTGATTAGCTAAAATTTCTATTGCCTTGAGCACTTTTTCTCCCCACCATTTAAGTATGCATTAACTTCAACACATCCGGATGAAACAACCAAGTTACTTCCACTTCATTTCGGGGCCTAGGTTTGAAGAGCCAGCTATATATCAAGAATTAGATAACATTAGAAACACTGATTTAAAAGTAGGAACAGTTGGCGATGGCAGCAGAGCAATTTCTGAAGATGAGATTACAACCTACATCAGAGATAATGCACAAGATTATAGCGTCGACCATATATTTTTCATCCAAGCACACGGCTGCAATAAAAACGGCGTACATTACATAGAGTTTTCCCCAACGCTTACTGTAGCAACTTCAAATGTATTTAAAATTATTACTACTCACACACGCAAACCCGCCTATATAATAATTTCCAGTTGTTATAGCGGGCTTTGCCATCCTAACGAGCTGTGGAAAAACTCAGCCCTCATTACCACTACCGATAAAGTAACTGGAGGATTTTTAGTGGATAGCATCCACTTGCTATCTGCATTTCTAACTTTATATAGGTTTGGATTTAGTACTGAACAAATCATGCTCCTAATACCTCCGCTGTACTTAGCCAAACACGGCATTTACAACGTCTCTCCGCCCATTCTTGCAATAAAAACTTCTACTTATGTGTATTATATAAATTCGGGCGAACCACGCAAAATTACTGAACCCCAAAGAGGAAATTTTTTTCGTGCAGTAGCTAATAATTATAATTATCGTACCCCCAACTCTAACGCAATAGACAACTATTTAGCTAACCCAGCTTTGGATAGATTTTTCAAAGTGCTGCAGCTTTCTCCTGATAGAAACATAGCCCCCCCCACGGCCCCTACACCAAACTTATTAACTTTATTAACCTATAGCCAAACCTATTCACCACGGCATTTGGAATATCTGTGTTTTACTGTTACTACTGGATTGAAGAACTCATTCTTGAGTTGTTTGTTAATGAGTAACTCGTTCGCTGAGTCAATTAAAACAATCAATGGCCCGATAAGAGCCGCTCACAGCAAATATACCGACCCCGCAATCAAAGAGCAGGCGGTGCAAATCTGCGTCAGACATCTGGCCAATACTGCAAATACACGGCTATTTCTTTTTAGAGACATCTACGATATTACTTGTTCGTTTAACTCACTCAATAGCTTTTCAATTTTGGTTAATGCCTATAGCAATCAAATTAATTTGATTGAAATCGACAAAAGTCCGCTGCTAATCTGGCTAACCCAAAAAAGGTTACATCAACATATAAGGGTATTATTTGGTTCAAGTACTTTAGATGTTAATGTGGTTGATTACGACGGTAACAGCCTGCTCCACTACTGTGACGACTTAGATTTATTCAAAATCGCCTTAAACCGTAACGCCAATTTAGCGCTCCGTAATAAAAATCAGATAGCACCAATTGATATCATACAAAGCCCAGACAAGAAGTTCATACTTGAAGATGAGGACGTTAAAAAGTACGCAGCAGCATTAACTAGGTCATCTTCTGCTGAATCTAAGCGTCTGAAAATGACGCCACCGCCACCACCACCTTCTCCGCAGGATTATAAAAACTATCTATTTGAACCACCACCTAAAGCTGTTCCTCAGCAGTACGAGTTCCGCAAGTAGTTAGGGGGTGAGTAAATTTATTATAAACTTTCCTAAAAATGATGGCGAACGCACCGTTACAAGTGCAATTTGCTGCGGTACCGAACGGATCAAACAGCATATAAAGCGCAGTGATAATTCCAATCATTTCCGAACTAAAACCTAAGTAGGCCTCAAGTAATGGGCTAACTACTATCACCACTCCACCGGGAATTCCAGCAACAGCAAATTTGGCAATTGCGTAAAAGAGCGCGAATTTAAGGAATATATCAATGGTAGGCATTGGCATACCGAACGCAAGCATGGTACCCAAAGCTAGTACCGTTAAACCAACTGCGCTTCCCAGGGTATGGATATTGGTGGTGGCTGGGATGATGGTTCTAGCGAAGCTAGAGTTATTCATATTTTTTTCCGTACACATAATTGTGACTGGCATGGTTGCCGCCGATGAAATGGTGCTAAATCCAGTTAAATATGCAGGGATCATATTTTTAAGATAACCAATAGCAACTTTCGGATTAAAACCCGCAGCGACTAAATAAAGGAAATAGATATACGAAAGCTGCACGCCGACAATTACAAAAAACATCGGTGCGTATTTTGTTAGTACTAAATGCAGCAAATCTTCATGCTCTAATTTAAAAACAAAACCTAAGATGAATATCGGCAACAACGGCAAGAAACCTTTGCGTAGAAATAACATCGAATAATGGTTAAGCTTTTTACCAACCTTCTCCGCGTAATTGTTTTGTTTAAAAGAGAAAAATGCGCCAAGTATTAAACCCATTATCATCGCTGGCTCGTTAGAGATGATTTTTGGAAAACTAAAATCAAAGAACGGCACTAAGTCGGGCATTTCACTACTTTGACTTAAGATACTTAAATTCATGAATGGTAAGGTAAAGTTAGCCGCCGTGTAACCTAACATTATCGCTAGCAAATTCGAGGTGAAAACCATCGTCAAAAGTAATATGATAAATATCACCGCGCCTGTTCCAAGCGACATTAGCGAAGAAAACAGGAAGCTAAAAATAATGAAAGGAATTACCATAACCAATAAACTTTTCATCGATAAGCTAACCGCGTAAGAGAAGGACTTGAGCTCCTCAGGGATATACTCTCCAAATAGTAACGGTAGGGTTAATGTAGCTAGAACAATAAAAATAAGCTTGAATTTCGCAATATTAAATTTTCCCATAACTCTCCTCTAGGTTGTATTTGAGTATACTGTATTCTACTCGGCGTCGATAGTGTTTTTTATATATTTCAAAGAAATATCTTAAACTTGTTTATTAACCATTGTTATAGGTTCCTACAAACCTTTTCAAATGAGGAACTATGACTAACAAATTTATATCAAT
>JBIOER010000027.1:0-12233 GCA_044446225.1 Rickettsiales bacterium
ATACTAGTTTATTTACATTATATTTTTTGGTAAAGCCAGGTATCAAGCCTTCTTTATGCTCATACATTCTTCGGAGTATATCTCCCGTTACACCGACATATAAAGTGCCGTTACGTTTAGAACACAATATGTAAACCCAATATTTCTTCATAGATATTAAGGATTTAGTCCTACGCATTTGGAAAGGAGTATGCGCTTATATAAACTATATTAATAGGCATTCAACTAATACTTTAGTGTCGTCCTCGCGAAAGTGGGGAACCATAGGTATAAGCCTCTCTCAGCTTGTCGTCTTAGCTAGGGCGGGGACCCACCTTGTATACCGCATGAAAGCTGGATTCCCACCTACGTGCTACTTACGTCCGGAATAAATTTTTGATAGCCGCCCGAATATAATCAAATAGTATTTTTTACTTCATGGTGATGAAATAGGTTGTTTGCTGCGCAAACTATATAAGACAAAAAATGGCCTGCAATTCCCCCCCACAAATAAAACTACAAAAATTCTTTTCTCAAGTCTCCCCGTTACTAGAAATACAGAAGTCATAAAGATGACGCAAACTACGCATATTAGACCAGTTAATTTTCAAGTTAACCCAACTCTCATTTTGGCTTAATCAAAAGCACTGTATTGCTCATAGCACAGGCTTCAATATTTATCCCGGACATAAGCAGCACATATGAGGGAATCCATACCTACATGGCGCATCAAAGCTGAAAAGCTACTCTTTGCTGTTACCTTTTTTAGTTTTCTTCTTGCTATTGGCTTTTATAGCTTGTTGGGCAGCGCTATTAGCGCCATCAACAGTAGCTTCGGATGGAGATGAAGCAAGGACGGCAAGCCCTACAGCAGTTGTGCTTGATGAGGACGCGGCGGCGCCAGCAAGCCCTACGTTTGGTGCTAGTAGTGCGGGAAGCGTAGAGTCTATACTCTTATCATGGACTACATTGTCGCTAACGTCTTCTATCGAGTCGTCATCCAAGCTCTGAGAATGTTCATCATCCTGATCAACACCAGCATCATTATTGTTATTGTTGTTGGCGGGTACTATTGGCTTGGTGTCTTTCTTATCATGATCAGCCGCAACACCAGCATCATCATTATTGTTGTTGGCAGGTACTATTGGCTTGGTGTCTTTCTCATCTTGAGCCACTGGTTTATTATTATTGTTGGCAGAATGTGGGGCTGCTGCTCTTAGAGAACTAGCTTTGAAATCATAAGCACTAAATCCGTAACTGTTACTTAGTGTAGCAATATTATTGAGCTTAGTTACGTCATCATCTGTAATTGTTGCTCCGTTAACTACTAATATTCTTAGCATAATATGGACACTTCTTAGAGCTGGCTCTAACTGTGCTGAGGGACGACTTGCTTTAGAGAAGTCATTATCTGCAACTTGAGCAAAAGCAATTGTTGCATCTAAAAGCGTAGATATAATGCGCTTCTCTTGAAAGCTATTATTAAGGGATTGCGGATATAGCGAAGGCAAGTACTCAGAAAGGTGCACATGCCCACCCAGACCAGCTGAAGGGGGAATGATTGGGTCATAGATTTTTTGATCAAATCCAGCTAAAGAATTGGCTATTTTTATAAAACGATCCATGTTTAGCACGCGAGTAAAGGCATTATTCTTAACTCCATCAGCACCACTTGCGATAATGGTTTTTTCTGAAAAAACAATATTTGTTCCCAAGTCATTAATAAAAGCATCTACGTTAAAACTAAAATCGCTGCTTAATTTTCTACCTAATATTGATATTACCTGATTAACAAATGCTGCGTAAGCTAACTTTCCGCTTGTACTGCACCTATTGCCGTCACCAAGATACTTACGATATTCATTGATGATCAACCAAGGTAATGACCTAATTTTTACTTCACTGCTATTACTAATATTAAATGAGTTATTCGCACTACTTGGAGCTATGTGTCTCAAGACATTAGTTAGTAATTGACCACTGCTAAAAATTGGCCCTTGGGTATGAACTGTAGGGCTGTAAGTTGCTACTGCGTCATGAATGTGCTTGAGATGGTCTTCATTCAAGGAGAAAGTTTCTGAGGGGAATATGAATGTTCCCGAACCATTAACATACCCACTAACCATATTCGCTGTTTTTAAGGTTAAATAGTAAGCGGCTCTTCCAGCTTTATCAACAACGTCTCTTGCAATTCCGTTCATCCCTACAACCTATGAATAGTTTTTAAGTAGTTAATCGTTTGTGAGGAAGATTCCATCACCACCGAATGAGTGATACAGCGGAAATTTTTGGTGTATTTTACGCCATCCAAAAACCAACCATCAGTAACACCCGTAGCTGAAAAAATAACATCGCCACTAGCTAAATCAAGGAGTTTATATTTTTTGTTTAGGTCTTTGATACCAACGGAATAAGCGCGTTTTTTCTCATCCTCATTACGGAAAATCAAGCGGCCTTGCATTTGCCCACCAATGCAGCGTAAGGCTGCAGCAGCTAGCACCCCTTCCGGTGCTCCACCTTGCCCCATATACATATCGGCTGTAGTTTCTGGCATTGAAGTGGCAATTACTCCTGCGACATCGCCATCCGAAATCAATTGAATTCGCGCACCAGCCTCTCTAACTTTGGCAATCAACTCATCATGGCGGGGGCGCTTTAAGATGGTGACCATTAAGTCAGAGACATCACATTTCTTAGCTTTGGCAAGGCTATTGACATTCTGCTTTGCAGAATTGTCTAAATCCACAACTCCGTCTGGGTAGCCAGCGCCGATGGCAATTTTATCCATATAGACATCCGGTGCATGTAAAAACCCACCCTTAGTTGCAAAGGCAAGCGTTGCAATTGATCCTGGCAAAGCATGGGCGCAAATTGTGGTGCCTTCAAGTGGGTCAACGGCAATGTCTACTTTAAAATCGCCACGGCCGACCTTCTCACCAATGAATAGCATTGGAGCTTCGTCGCGTTCGCCTTCGCCGATTACGATTGTGCCGTCGATATCCACCTCGTTGAATTTGCGGCGCATAGCAGTTACTGCCGCTTGATCAGCGGCTTTTTCGTCGCCGACGCCAATCCATTCGTAACATTCAATCGCGGATGCTTCGGTCAATGCTTTGGCATCAACAATTAAGTTTTTTGGCAATGGATTTTGATTTGCCTGTTGGCGTTTAAATAAAGATATCTTCATACGTCTCTTATCGGTTTAACTGCCAAAATATCATCTGCTTTGCCTAATGTCAAAAAATCAGCTAGATTACAGTTATGATCAAGAAAATTAAAATAGCTGCTTCAATCCTATCCGCCGACTTTAGTAAGCTCGGTGATGAAGTTCTGGCGCTTGAAAAGGCGGGTGCGGACTCGATCCACATGGATGTAATGGATGGAGCGTTCGTGCCCAATATTACCTTCGGTGCACCGGTGATAAAACACTTGCGTGAACTAACCAAACTTCCGTTTGATACGCATTTGATGATTAATAATCCCGACGCCCACATTAAAGATTTTGCCGAAGCCGGCAGTAATATAATAACCGTACATGCCGAGGCAGTAACGCATCTTGACCGCACCATTGATCTAATTCACTCATACGGTGTAAAAGCTGGAGTTTCGCTGGTCCCATCTACCCATGAAAGTGTGTTAGATTACATTTATGACAGAGTTGATTTAATCTTGGTAATGACGGTAAACCCTGGCTTTGGGGGGCAAGAATTCATCCCGGCGCAACTCAAGAAAATTGAAAACATTCGTAAGAAAATTACCGCTGCAAAACGCAAAATCATCCTAGAGGTTGACGGTGGAATTAACGACAAGACTGCCAAAGCGGTTATAAAAGCTGGGGCGGATACTTTGGTCGTTGGCAGTTACATCTTTAAAAACAAGGACTATAAAAAAGCAATTAATCAACTTTTTTAGCCACAGCTACTAGTGCTGGGCGCAGTAACCGATCTTGTATTATATACCCAGCCTGAATTACTTGTACCACTGAACCTTCTGGCTGTGTGGGAGACGGTACGTGCGTAATTGCCTGATGGAAATCATGGTTAAATGCTTCACCCATGGGGTCAATTCGTTTAATTCCCCATTTTTCGAAAGCATCGATCAGAGATTTTTTAGTCAGCTCAACACCGCTAAAAATTTGTTTTAATGCGGGATCCTGCTCGAGCAGTTCAGAGCTCACACTGGTTTCGGCGCGGTGGAGGTTTTCCAAAACTTCAATCAAATCCCGAGCGAACTTGGTAATACCGTACTTATTAGCTTCTTCTAACTCTTTTGCGTTACGTTTACGAAGATTATCGGTTTCAGCGGCCATACGAACAACCTGATCTTTGAGTGCGGCGATTTCTGCTAGGAGCTTGGAATCATCATGCTCATTGACCAGAGGCTTTTCCTTCTCTAATATTTCTTTGATTTTTTTTGGCACTTCTTTCTTCTGTTCTTGTTCCATGTTTTAACCGCAATTAAATTTTTTTATATAGATGTAGATAGTGTAATTTGCAGAAATATCAAGTTGATAGTTGATTTTAAGTCTTAGCTGTGGCTAAATTAATATATAAGTGAATGCCTTATCTGGAGGGAAAATGGCTAAAAAAGCAAAAATATCATTAATAGGTGGCGGTAATATCGGTGGAACACTTGCGCATTTATGCGGGGTAAAGAACCTCGGTGATGTAGTAATTCTTGATCGTGGGGGCGGGGTTGCCAAAGGCAAATCTTTAGATATCGAGCAAAGCTCAACCATGGAAGGCTATGACGCTAATTATCTAGGAACTTCTGATTATCATGATATCGAAGGTTCTGATGTAGTAATTATTACAGCTGGTGTTCCAAGAACTCCAGGAATGAGTCGGGATGACTTATTGGCAACCAACGCAGAAGTAATCAACACAGTTGCAGCTGGTGTGAAGCAATACTGCCCGAAAGCATTTGTGATTGTAGTAACCAATCCACTTGATGCCATGGTATATGCATTCCAAAAAGCAAGCGGACTTCCGCACCACATGGTTTGTGGGATGGCTGGTGTTTTAGATGCCGGACGTTTTAAATTGTTCTTATCTCGTGAAATGGGTGTTTCGGGGGAAGATATTGCGGCGATGGTGCTTGGTGGACATGGTGACTCGATGGTGCCAATTACAAGATACACCACCGTTAATGGCGTGCCACTACCAGATTTGATTAAAATGGGGTGGATTTCGCAAGAACGTTTAGATGAAATCGTTAAACGTACCGCTAATGGCGGTGCAGAAATCGTTGCGCTCCTACAAAAAGGTTCGGCGTTTTATGCTCCGGCAACTGCAGCAATTGAAATGGCAGAAGCTTATTTGCGTGACCGCAAACGCGTATTTGCATGTGCTGCTCATTTAAATGGCCAATATGGTGTGAAAGATATGTACGTTGGCGTGCCAGTAGTAATTGGTGCTAAAGGTATTGAGCGCGTTATGGAAGTTGCTTTAACGGCTGAAGAACAAAAAATGTTCGACGCGTCGGTTAAATCGGTAGAGACCTTGGTCGCTGCGATGCAAAAGCTTGCTGCTTAACAAGTAATGAGAAGCTTAAGAACTCACCTTGATGCTAAAAGGGCATAGCGGGCTGCCCCTTGTGCAAAATCCAGTTGTTAAATTAACCAACGCTTTTTTTAAGTTCCTTGCCCATCCAGAAATTCTCAGTATCGTCTTTCATACAAATATTTATTTTGGAGAAAAATGATGCCGAAAACAATTACTAAAAGTGAACGTGTTACTCAGATAAATAGCCTATTAGAGAATGAGCAGGGTTTGAAAGCTATTGTTAAGGAGCAATGTTTACAAATATATAATAACGGTGGCAGAGACAACCAAGAGATGCTTGTTTATCTGATGGAACTATTTCCTCATGCTAAGTGGCAGCATTTGGAGGTAGGGGAGATAGATGAGCAGAATTATCAATTAATTAAAACGGGCCTTGTAAGTGAATTAAATGCTCTTAGGAATCAGGGGGGAGATTCTAAAGTGGCGGTTAATGAAAACGGACGCGTAGTGGTTGATTCGGTGCTAGAATATTATTTTGAACAGCAATGCATAGCACAATCGCTTAATTCACCCAAAGTAGTTCCTGCAAATACATCAAACAACGTAGTAAGCTATTTATTAGGGGGTTCTTTAGTGCTGGGAGTTTGTTATGAGCTCGGCGTGTTATCAACCGCAGTTGGAATGGGTTTTGGTTTTGGTTTGACTGTAAGTATGCTAAAGGTCTTGGAAAAAAATAACTTTGGAACAATTCTGCAGCTAGCAGTATCGCTATTGCCAATTTGTTTATTACCTTATTTAGATTCCGACCAAGTTCCAATCGGAGTGGGTATGGGTACGGCACTGGCAACTATACAACAATATTATGACGCCAATTTAGAAAATGGTATAAACGGCAGAGCGCTCTAGATTAACAAAATTTTACATTTATAAACAATTGCTGTATCTTGTAAGCAATAATTATTTTGATCAATTATGCTTAAGAAACTGCTCCTTCTTCTATTAATTGCAACTAATGCTCATGCCACGCTTAAGATCGACATTACCCAAGGGAATGTAGAGCCCATGCCAATTGGGCTCAATTCTTTCTACACCCCAGAAGGTGCGGAAGATGATGTTGGTAAGCAAATTCGTGAGGTTATTGTTAACGACTTAGTGAAGTCTGGGCTTTTTAGATCGATCGAACAACGGGCGTTCTTAGAACAAGTGCAAGTAAATGCGGTGCCAACATTTGTTAGCTGGCGGCAAATTGGCGCTATGGCGGTATCAACTGGTATGATTACCAGAAATGGTGGTGATTACCGCGTGGAATTCAGGCTGTGGGATCCGAGCCTTGAGCAGCAAATTGAGGGGCAGGTATTTAATTTTCCCGAATATGGTTGGCGGCGTGCTTCGCACCAAATTGCCGATAAGATTTATAAAAGGCTGACCGGTGAAGAAGGTTATTTCGACACGCGTATTTTATTCGTTTCGGAAGCTGGTGAAATGACTAAACGGATTAAAAAATTGACGATCATGGACCAAGATGGAGCTAATTTAAAAGAGCTGACTGACGGTAAACACCTGGTGCTTACTCCCCGGTTTGATAGTAAATTGCAAAGGGCAATTTACATGTCTTATAAAAACCGTACGCCACAAGTGTTTATACTCGATATTGGTACTGGCACGCAGAGCTTGTTGGGTAATTTTCCCGGAATGTCTTTTGCGCCGCGGTTTTCTCCCGATGGGCAAGGTGCGATCTTCTCAATTGCTAAAGATGGTACGACCGATATTTACGAGATCGATCTCAATACGAGGCGCTTAACTAAACTCACCAGTGGGGCAGGGACGATCAACACTTCGCCTTCTTACTCCCCAGATGGCAAGCGCATTACCTTCACATCTGACCGTGGCGGCAAGCCACAGCTTTACACGATGACTAAGGATGGTAATGAGCAAAAACGAATTAGTTTTGGTGATGGTTCATACTCTACTCCTGTATGGTCACCGCGGGGTGACTTCATCGCATTCACCAAGCAAAAGGGTGGGCAATTTTATATTGGTGTTTTACGCCCAGATGGTACAGGTGAAAGATTGTTAACTTCTAGTTGGATGGATGAGGGCCCGACTTGGTCGCCCAATGGCAGGGTGTTGATGTTCTCGCGGCAGAAAAAAGGCGAGGGGTACCGAATTTTTGCGGTGGATTTAACTGGTTATAATGAGCGCATAATACAAACCCCGACTGATGCATCAGATCCTGCATGGTCGCCATTATTAGGATAAAAATGATCAACAGCTGTTATGTAAACGGAAAATGGATCTCTGCAAATAGCGGAAAAACCTTCCCAGTGATTAACCCAGGCGATATGTTAGAAATTGGGCATGTACCTTATTGCGGCGCGCAGGAAGCAGCCATGGCGGTCAAAGCCGCTTATGATGCGCTTAAAACTTGGAAGAAAACCACCGGCAAGGAACGTTCTAAAATCCTGCGGAAAGCATTTGATTTGGTGATGTTAAATCATGAGAAGCTCGCCCGTACGATGGTGCTTGAACAAGGCAAAGCAATCAAGGAAGCGCGCAATGAAATTACTTATAGCGCAAGTTTTATTGAGTGGTTTGCTGAAGAAGCAAAGCGTATTTATGGTGACATCGTCCCAGTAGTTAAAGCCAATCAAAAATTATTCACTTTAAGGCAGCCCATTGGTGTGGTTGCGGCGATTACGCCGTGGAATTTTCCACTGGCAATGATTGTACGTAAAGTTGCACCAGCACTGGCTGCTGGTTGTACGGTAGTGATAAAGCCATCAGAAGAAACCCCTTATACTGCTTTGGAGTTTGTGAAAATTCTTGAGGAAGCTGGCCTGCCAGCTGGAGTAGTGAATGTGGTGTTCGGTGATGCGCCCGCAATTGGCGAGGTGCTTACTACTCACCCAGATATTGCAAAATTTACCTTCACTGGCTCAACCAAAGTTGGCAAAATGCTTTATGCTAAATGCACCAGCACGGTTAAAAAAGTGACGCTTGAGTTAGGTGGCAATGCGCCATTTATTGTTTTTGATGATGCGGATTTAGACAAAGCTGTCGCCGGTTTGACCGCCTCAAAGTTGCGTAATGGCGGGCAGAGCTGCATCTGTGCTAACCGAGTCTACGTTCACGAAAGCGTTGTTGACGAGTTTGTTAGCAAGCTTAAAAAGACTTTTGGCAGCATGAGAGTTGGTGATGGGCTTAAGGAAGAAACGGATATTGGGCCGATGATTAATAAAGCGGCAGTAGCTAAGATTTTAGGGCTATTAGATGATGCGAAGCAAAAAGGTTCAGAAGTGATATATTCTGGTGATATTCCTTTGGGTAATGGCTGCTACGCGGCTCCGACAATTATTATAAACAAATCGACCGATACCGAAATTGAGAAAAATGAAATTTTTGGTCCAATCATTTCAATCTTTACCTTTAAAACTGATGAGGAAGTGCTTATGCGCGCAAACAACACCAGATACGGCCTTGCCAGCTATTTTTATACTAAGTCCCAAACCCGGATGTGGGAAGTTGCTGAGGAGTTAGAGTATGGTTTAGTTGGTGCCAATGACGTGGCGCTCTCGAGCGAAATGGCTTCGTTTGGTGGGGTGAAGGAGTCTGGAATTGGCCGCGAGGGCGGGAGCTCTGGTATCGATGAATTCCTTGAAGATAAATTTATGGCGACTGATGTGAAGAAGTGAGGCTCGGCCTGACTTTTCACTGGTAAATTAGTGGTGGGTGTTTTATAATCCTCGACAGTTAATCGAGGTGATAGGAATGAAGCGTAGTCTAGAGGTTATTTTAGCAAAACCGCGCGGGTTTTGTGCAGGGGTAGAAAGGGCAATTGAAATCGTTGAAAGAGCCTTGGTTAAATACGGCAAACCGGTTTATGTTCGCCATGAAATTGTGCACAATAAGTATGTGGTTGAAGACCTAAAGGCTAAAGGGGCAATCTTTGTTGATGAAGTGAGTGATATTCCTGATGGTGCCACAACTATTTTTTCCGCCCACGGGGTTTCCGAAGCAGTTGAAAATAGCGCCTCAGACCGCAGCCTGCCGGTACTTGATGCGACCTGCCCTTTGGTTAAAAAGGTGCACCGCGAGGCGCAACGCCATGAAGAGAAAGATTTGCAACTTATTCTCATTGGCCATAAAGGTCACCCGGAGGTGGAAGGTACCAGTGGGCGCGTAAAACAAGATGTTATTTTAGTGCAAACAGCAGTGGATGTGGCAAATATTACCGTAAAAGATCCTGATAAACTAGCTTACGTGACGCAAACAACTTTAAGTGTAGATGATACTAAAGCGATTATTAACGCGCTGAAAGAGCGTTTCCCTAACATTCAAGGACCTGATTTAAGGGATATTTGTTATGCGACTCAGAACCGTCAAGATGCAGTGAGAAAGCTGGCAGGGGAAGTGGATTTAATCTTAGTTATTGGCGCAGCCAATAGCTCTAACTCCAATCGGTTAAGAGATTTGGGTGAAGAAATGGGCATTAGGTCATACCTAATTAATGGCGCGCAGGATCTTTCTGAGGAGTTACTTGCAGGTGCGAATAAAGTGGGGATCACCGCGGGAGCCTCTGCACCAGAAGTTTTGTTGGAAAGAGTGCTGGATAAGCTTGCTGAGTTTTGTGAAATTAAAGTTTCTACTATGCAAGGGGTAGAGGAAAATGTTAAGTTTAAGTTGCCACAAGAATTAGAAATGGAGCAAGCAGCTTAAATGCTAGAAGTGTATCATTATCCGCTGTGTCCTTTTTCAAGGAAATTAAGAATCATCCTTAAGGAAAAGGGAATTGAGTTCGAGCTATTTTTCGAGCAATTTTGGCAACGTCGTAAGGAGTTCATGAAAATGAATCCAGCAGGTGAAACCCCCATCATTGTTATGGAAGGCAAAAAAGTATTTGCGGGTAATAGCTCAATTTTTGAATACTTGGAAGAAACCGTCGCCAATCATATATTGGTGTTTGGGACTGCTGAAGAGAAAGCGGAGATTCGCCGGGTTAATGAGTGGTTTGATGTTAAGTTCTACTCGGAAGTAACTCGTTATATTATGAACGAAAAAGTTATTAAAACAATTCTTCGTGAAGGGGCGCCGAATTCAGAGGCGATTCGTTCTGCCCGCCAAAATATTTACTCGCACTTGGACTATATTGGATTTTTAGTGCGCAATCAGCGTTACCTTTGTGGTGATGCGCCAACCATTGCCGACTTTGCAGCGGCTGCGCAATTTTCCGTACTGGATTTCTTAGGGGATGTGCCCTGGTCGCATAACCTCAAAGCAAAAAATTGGTATTCATTAATTAAGTCGCGGCCAAGCTTCAAGCCATTGTTGCTTGACAAAGTGCCGTTAATTACCCCACCATCATATTATGGCAATGTCGATTTCTAAAATTTATAAAGTAATCGGTTTGATGAGCGGGACTTCCTGCGATGGTGTTGACGCCGCCTATATTGAGACCGACGGTCTTAGCTATTATAAGCCAGGCAAGGCTTTGACTTTACCTTATCCCAAAGAATTCAGAGAGCGCCTTAAAGAAATTGCCCTCGCCAAAGGCGATGGCCTGTTAAGTATTGAGAATGAGTTAACTGACTACCACATTGAAGCGGTTAAAATGCTCGGCATGCCTGCGGATTTAATCGGCTTTCATGGCCATACAATTTATCATAATCCGGCAGCAGGTATTACCAAGCAAATTGGTGATGCTAAAAAACTGGCTACTAGTACAGGAATTGACGTGGTAGCTAATTTTCGCTGTAATGATGTTGCGCACGGAGGGCAGGGAGCCCCAATTGTGCCAGTGTTTTTGCAGGCGGTTGCTGCTACATTGCCAATGCCAGCGTTGTTTTTAAACATCGGTGGGGTATCAAATATTTGTTATGTGGGTAGTGAGCTCATTGCATTTGATTGTGGACCGGGCAATGCGCTGATTGACGATTACGTCGCTAAATATTTCATGAAGGATTTTGACGAAAATGGTGCAATTGCTGCCAATGGCAACGTGATTGAGTCAGTGGTGAATGAATTCATTAGCCACCCTTATTTTGCCAAACGTCCACCTAAGTCATTAGATCGAAACGAATTTGGCGTGGCAGCGCTACCAGATAAAAGCCCTGATAGTGTGGCAACCTTGACGGAGCTTACCGCCAAAGCAATCGCGGAATCGCTAAAGCATTTGCCGAGCATGCCGCGGGAGATGTATGTTTATGGTGGTGGCGCAAATAACGCGTTTTTGCTTTCGCGCATTGGTAAGTTATCGGGTATTACTGTGCGTAAGCTAGAAGCGATCGATCCTAATTTTTTGGAGGCGTATGCCTTTGGTTACCTGGCGGTGCGTTCAGTTAGTGGTCTACCGATTACCTTTCCCTCAACTACTGGTGTCAGACAGCCGCTGTGCGGCGGCGTGTTAGTTAAGGCGTAGCTGTGCGCCCGCGTTTTGGTTCATAGTGATGTATAAGTGGTTTACTTCGTAAACTGTATTGACCTAAAAATGGCCTGCAATTCCCTCCCACACCCTTCCTTGCATGCCATTTTTAGGGAGCGCTGCCGCGCTCGAAGGAAGGGGGGGCTTCTTAGTTTTGTTGCCTGCGGCAACTAGATTGATGACTTAAGAAAAGAATTTTTGTAAAATTTCCCCACACAATAAAAACTACAAAAATTCTTTTCTCAAGTCTCTCCGTTGCTAGAAATATAGAAGTCATCAAGAAGACGCAAATTACACCAATGGGCCCAGTCAATTCAAAAACGAACCCCCAC
>JBIOER010000028.1:0-11845 GCA_044446225.1 Rickettsiales bacterium
AAAATAACAATGCGAAAGAGCTTTTATTGGCACCAGATAAGAATGGTAACACCCCACTCCACTTGGCTGCTAGCCAAGGCCATCCAAATGTAATTGCGGAAATACTAAAAAATAACAATGCGAAAGAGCTTTTATTGGCACCAGATAAGAATGGTAACACCCCACTCCACTTGGCTGCTAGCCAAGGCCATCCAAATGTAATTGCGGAAATACTAAAAAATGGCAGTGCCAGAGAGCTTTTATTGGCAAAAGATAAAGACGGTAACACCCCACTCCACTTGGCTGTTATTCAGAAGAATATCAATGTAATTGCGGAAATACTAAAAAATGGCAATGCGAGAGAGCTTTTGTTGGCAAAAGATAAAGACGGCAACACCCCACTCCACTTGGCTGTCAAAAATAGGAATATACCAGTCGTGAACGAGATGTTGGATGCTGCGAAAAAAATGGGTGTAGGTGCACGAGCAGAACTCCTATTGGCACCTAATCATTATGGCGACACCCCTCTCCACCTGGCTGCCGTAAATCAGGACGTGTCGCTAATTGAAACAATGGCGAGCCCTAACCAAAAAGAAGAAGACGTGATAACATATGCTTTTTTAAACTTACATAATAGAAAGGGCTTAGCAGCAGTGACTTTAATTCAGCCAGAGAAGCAAGCAACAATAATGCAGACGCATCAGCACTTTATGCATAGCCGTACTACACCTGCTCTAATAGATGCTTTGCAGTTTTATAAAGAAATCCACCAACAAGTTTTGACATCTGAAAAAACTGCAGCTGAAGTTTGTGAAGATCATTTAAAAATTGCGATGCAAAAACGCTTTACTCTAACTACTACACTTATACAAAATCACCTTACATTTATAGGATTGGACGAAACTACTAAAAATGAAGTTATAAACCGCTGTGAGAAGAAAGAAACAGTGCTGCCAAGGAACCGCCTTCCTTTCACTTCTAGAGTAGCAAAACGAGTGAAAGGAGTTGTAGCAAAACTTGGAGTGTTCGGAAATCGGAGGTAACATCTGATTTTGGGCACTTCCGATATAGGAGTTGCTTATAATAATAAAGACCCAGAGCATGTCGCAGCGGAGGGTGGTTTTAATCAATTTCTAGCTTACAAAGAGGGCTGCAGGGAAATGTAGTAGCTAATTTAAGTGACTTGGAATTTAAAAAATTGGCTCTAACTTATGCTGATTTAAGCAATCTAATTATGGCCGGAGCTACCATTTCAGAATGTATTTTTGCTAAAATCAACCTACCAAATACAGATTTAACAAACTCTCCGATGTCAGGGAAGATTGTGGAAAGAGAACGAGCATGTGTTAACTTTAAAAATGGATTTGGTATTATTCACTTAAGATTCTATACGGCGTAGCATGCTGAACTCATCCATCTGTTTTTGCTCCTTGAGATTTTCAGCTTTGAGGGCTTTCTTTTGCTGCTGAGTAATGAGAATTTCAAACTTCTTATTCTCCATATTCAGCCCAACAATCTTCTCTCTCACTGCATCAAGCCGAGCTTGAAGATCTTTTACCAATTCATTTAGCACCACCCTTCTTAGGGTATTATCTTCTCGGTACCCTTCCATTGCGAAAGCCATATCGAGATTAGTTTGAGCAAAATCCATTTCTTCCTCAAGCTCACATTTGAGTTTGTTAATCTGATTTTTAATCTCTTCAATTCGGGAAATAATAATTTTCTGATTGAACAACTCTTCCTCGAGTTGCTTCTCATTTATTTTAATAATTCGACTGAGCAGCTTTGGTTGCATAATTGGCTATAAATTCGTTCGCCACTGCTAAAGCTTGGATAGTTCCAATATCGAACCACGGCGTGTGATTAACGATAGCATGATAACGCTCTTTTTTACCAGGGTTTTGCATCAGCACTTCTGGGACCCTAAATTTAGATACTTTATATCCCGCAAAAAAGCTGGGCGCTACAATATACGCACCAGAAAAAATATAGGGCTTATCCTTAGAGTCAAAATCAATAACTCCGCTTTTCACATCCAAATCACCGGGATGATTGGTGTGAGTTTTATCTTGAGCGAGTAAAAGGAATTCCATCTGGGTTGGATCCCATGCATTTAATAGCTTTATAAATGGGCTGTCGTGAAATGGGGAATATAGCACATCTGAATTCACAATCAGCAAATCTTCATTAGCAATATTTTTCATGACATTAAGAATCCCGCCGCCCGTCTCAAGAATCTCGGGCTCATGCGAAATTTTAATTTTGGGATAGCTGCGCAAAAAGTCATTTATTTGCGGCGCCAGGTAATGGGTATTCACAATAATATCTTTGATACCAGCTTCCTCAAGCATCGCAATAACTCGGCCCAGCATCGGCACTCCTCCCACTTCAATTAATGCTTTAGGCGTGTTTTCTGTAAGTGGTCTAAGACGGGTGCCAAAACCTGCGGCAAGAATTAATGCTGTTGTTGGCGCTTTAGTGTTTTGGTATGGCATACTTTTCAAACCATTCATTCAGTTCAGCCATAACCGGCTCTTCTAAATTTAAATTAATATGCTCCCAAACTCTGGGCAAATAACCCAAGTATTTTGGCTTTTGATATTTGATGTTGAGGCGGTGGAAATAACCAATAATTTTAAGGTTACGCTGCGCTCCCAAAATATAATAGGCATCCATAAATTTATTTTCATCACTACCGATGTTTTTGACAAAGCGCTTAATACATTTTTCAACCAAATCCGCTGGTACATCTCGCCTAGCATCTTGCAGTAACGATACTAAATCATACGCAGGGGATCCCAGCAACGCGTCTTGAAAATCAATTACACCAACTCGCTTAGTCTCTTGCCGATCTGCCAACCAAATCAGGTTATCGGCCATAAAATCTCTTAGCACAATAACTGGTTTAAGATCAGCAAGTCGAGAATACAACTTCGTAAATATTTTAAATAGATCAGCTTTAGCTGCCTTGAACATGCTATCAGTCAGCTCAACTTTAACGTACCACTCAAGGAATGCATCGATCTCTTTATTCATGGAGATTTCGCTATAGTTAGCAATGTCTATACTTAATGACGCCTTTTGAATTTGTGCGAGCAGATCAATCGCTGTGAAATATAATTCTTCTTCCTGCTTCGAGTTTTGAGCAATATAGGGAGTGTAAATTGCGTCACCCAAATCCTCAAGCAACATATAACCAGCCTTAAGATGTTTAGCAATAATTTGTGGTGCGCTCACGCCAATCTCACCTAGGTAGTGCCCAATTTTGGCAAATTCCATACTACTTTGAATGTCTTGCGAAGAGTCCATCATAATATAGGTTTTCCCGTCGGACGCAAAAATGCGGTAGTATTCCCGAAGGGAAGCATCACCCGCTAGTTTTTTAGCGCGAAAGTTATGCATGCCAGAATTAAGCAAGAAGGCATAGATATCGCTTTGCTTGGCAATATCGTTAAAATCAAAGTCATCTAACTTATTTAAGTTTTGGCTGTATAACATTTTTTATCATCTCATCTTGTAATTCACCCATGTGCGCAAATAAAACTTTGCCATTATTGTCCAATAATACCGTCGCAGGAATTCCTGCCAACCCCATATTAAGCGCAATTTTTTCTTCCGGATCATAAATAATATCCTGATAAATATTGGGGTATTCTAGAATCCATTTTGCCATGTTAATGGGGTTATCCTGCCATAACACCCCAATTAACCGAGTGTTGCCCAAGCTAATTGAACGAATTTTATCTTGATCAAATTTACAAGTTGAACACCAGGTGGAAAAGAAGTGAATGATCGTATATCTTTTAGCATCAACTAAGCTTTGCTCTTTACCCACATTAATCAGTGACTTATATGTTTGGTTGGCAACGGTTTTACCAATTAAATGGTGAACGTTCTCACTTGGGCTGAGGATGATGTTAAGAAACCCGAGTACCACCGCCACAAAAACCAAGATCGGTAGAAAATTCTTATAGTTCAATTTCATTTACATAGTTAAATTCGAGGTTAAATTTCTTGGAAAGTTTATTTATCAGTATCTTATCAATCACTTCAATCGCAAGATCTTTCCCTAATTTATGCAAAGAAGTTACCCCAAATTCCTTTATCCCGCAAGGGATTATACCATCATACTCTTTGGCATCGGTAGTTATGTTGAGTGCAATTCCGTGAAAGGATTTCCACCTTCTAACCCTAATACCCAGCGCAACGATCTTCTTTTCCTCATCACCCTCTTTTGCCCATACGCCTACCCTACCTTCCCTGGTGAAGCACTCTACTCCCATTTCTTGCAAAGACTCTAGCACCCACTCTTCTAATTGTTTGACAAATTTTTTTATGTCTGGCTTTCCGAAGTGCAGTTCTTTAATGTTAAGCATTAAATAAACCACCCGTTGTCCTGGCCCATGATAAGTAAATTTACCGCCGCGATTGGTGTGCACTACAGGATGCTTAGCATTAAGCAGTTCATTTTCATTTGCCGAAGTGCCCGCAGTATAAACTGGTAAGTGCTCCAGCAACCATACAAAATTATCGCCCTCTTCCATCTCATCGACATAAGTTTGCATAAACGCCAGCGCGAGATGATAAGGTACAGGTTTTTGATTGATGGCAATCTGTGCGGTGTGGGGCATTTAATTTACGTATTTTGTTTTACTACTACCCCTTTGGTATATTACAAAACTGGTGGTGCTGTCAACTGAGCCCTACTTTACTGAGCATTGCAAAGCCTCTACGCTGCGTGGGTAACGAGAACTTTTTCTTCTAATATCCTGAATGCATCAGGCTGCGCGAAAAGCTTCCTAAGGATGAGATTGTTCAGTGAGTGACCAGCCTTAGCTGCGTGGACTTTGCCTTTAATGCGCATGCAAGAAAGGTATAAATCACCAATACAATCTAGCACTTTGTGACGAACGAATTCGTCTTGATAGCGCAAGCCTTCTTTGTTCATTACGCCATCATCATCAATTCCCACTGCATTCTCAAGCGAAGCACCCCGAGCAAGCCCGATTTTCTTCAAACATTCCACATCCTTTGCAAAACCAAAAGTTCTGGCTTTGCTGATGGTAGCAATGTAGCCAAGCATACACTCTTTGAAAGTGTAAAACTGTTTGCCGATTGATTTATGGTCATAGTCGAGGTCAAAGCTTACTTCAAATTCTTTGCCCGGGAGAATTTCAATAGTCTTGCCATCCACTTCCAGCCTAACCGCTTTAAGAATTTCTAGCACTTTACGCGGCGCGTTAAGTAGTTTTAGCCCTGCTTTTTTAAGCATTTCAACAAAGGGAGCCGAGCTACCATCCATGATTGGAACCTCTTCACCGTCGAGCTCAACAATTGCGTTATCAACGCCACAACCCCATAAGGCTGACATTAGATGTTCAATGGTTGAAACTTTGGCACCGGCTTCGTTAGCAATCACCGTACACAAGTTAGTTTCTATCACATTAGTATAGGTGGCTTTAATGTGGTTATTATCCTTAAGATCGATTCTAATGAACTCAATACCGGTATTAGCAGCTGCGGGTTTAATGGTAAGATTTACATCTTCCCCTGTATGAACACCCACCCCCTTAATACTTACTATTTTTGAAACGGTCTGTTGCACTAGTAAATCCTTCATATTTCCCTTGATATTACTTGCCTTAAACCGCTTTTTCAAATAACATATTCTTACTAAATGTTACAAAAAATTAATGGGCAGAATTTTAGACATCGTCATCCATCCCGACCCCCGCCTAAAGCAATCATCTAAGGCGGTAGGCAAGGTAGATGACGCAGTGCGCCAGCACTTTGATGATCTCATCGAAACCATGCTTAAACACGACGGCGTTGGGTTAGCTGGGGTACAGGTGGGGATCATGAAACGCCTCTTTGTGGTTGACCTTAGAGTGGTTGCCGAGCGCGATGGCCGCGCTGCCTTGGATAGATTTGATCATATTGGCGGTGTTTTGTGCTTTGCGGATGCGGAAATCACCCATAAATCCAAAGAAATTTACTCACTCAAGCAGGGCTGCATCTCACTTCCTGGCATTTTGGTTGATGTCCCGCGGCCTGAGAAGATCACGGTTAAGTTCGTCGATTATAACAATAAACCCCAAGAAATAGAGGCTGAAGGGATGCTTTCTCAGTGTGTGCAGCATGAGAACGACCACACCTATGGCAAGCTGATTACCGACTATCTCCCACCAATGAAACGCGAGATGCAGTTGAAAAAAGTGATCAAGCACACCAAAAACGTCGCTAGCGAGCTTTAGGGCGTGAGGTAGAATAACTTGAAAATTAACTGGTCTAAAAGCGCAGTTTATATCGTAATGTACATGATAAAATTCGCTCACTAGAGGGGGAATAAATTTGTCGTCCTCACGAACGCCACCTTATACACCCTATGAATCCTGGATCTCCGCCTGCGCGAAGATGACATTCTCCTAGCTTGTCACCCTCGTGAACACGGGGATCCACCTTTGATGCAAGCCGCACTATGGACCCCTGCTAGATGCAGGGGAACTACCGTAGTTACACAGGGGAAATTTTGTTTACCTGCGGCGGCAGGTATCCAGGTTTGGTGCGGGTTACAAGGTGGACCCCTGCTAGATGCGGGGGAACTAGATTTGGATTTATTCCGGACATAAGTAGCGCATGCGCGGGGACGACAAGCTTTGAAATCAGTTCCCATGTGTCGGCAAGGGAACTAACTATTTACACAACAAAACAACTAAATATGTGCCCCACGCACATTTTGCCTCCTTAGCGGCTCGCTCGATTACAAATTAGGCAACCCTACTTTTGCAGCAGGTATACTGAGAATAGCTAGTTAAAATGCGTTTTTATACATCTGCTTAAAAATTTGTTGCAAGTCTTCATCCTCAATTGCTTCAATCTGCTCAGATATCGATTGGCGATCATTTTCGTTTGCCTCGATCTTCTCAATTGTTGGCGGGGTGTGACCGCCTGTGGCTTTGAGCGATTTATCGATAACGATTTTAATCCTGCCCACCGCCCGGTAGCCAAAAAATGTGGCAATTTTTTCCACCAACAAACTCTCTTGCGCCTGCAGGCTCAAGCTAAACCCCGGGTTACTCACGGCAATATAGAGCACCCCATCGACCTTTTGGTTGGGTTTAAAAGCAATTCGCTGTGGGAATGAAAGTTTAGCTAGCTCCTTCCCCACAATAATAGGCCAATTCTGAATGATTTTGATGTTAGACATGCCATGCTGCGTAAACGCTGCCTTGGTAAGCGAAGCTGAGAGATCCTTAAAATTTTTCGTGCCGTAATATTTCATGCTTTTAACTTAGTGATTCGATAGCTCAATGCTTCCGCTACATGCACCTTAGCAATTTTTTCCACCTTTGCCAAGTCAGCAATCGTGCGGGCAACCCGCAAAATACGATTATAGCCACGCATAGAAATGCCAAAACGCTCCACTGCCTTTTTGAGCAGGTCCTTGCTTTCCTCGCAAAGTAGGGTTGCAGCATCGAGCACTTCGCCATCGGCATGAGCATTTAACGATATCGCACAACCTTTATAGCGCTCCTTTTGCAAACCCCTGGCAGAAAGCACGCGAGCCGCAATCACTTCGCTCGATTCCGAGCTATCGCTCTCCTTAGTTAGGCTAAAGATATTCATTGCCGGCACATCAATACGGATGTCAAAACGGTCAAATAGTGGGCCAGAGATTTTGGACTGATACTCCTGCGCGCACCTTGGCACCTTAGCACATGAATTATTTAAATCACCAAAATTACCGCATTTACAAGGGTTCATCGCGGCAATCAACTGAAATCTTGATGGATAGGTTATGTGGGAATTAACCCGAGATATTGTGACCGTACCCGTTTCAATTGGCTGCCGCAGCGACTCCAAAACATTGCGCGAAAACTCTGGTAGCTCATCTAAAAACAGTACACCATTATGGGCAAGGGTCACCTCGCCTGGCTTAGCATCTTTCCCGCCGCCAACAATTGCCGGCATCGACGCTGAATTATGCGGATCTCTAAACGGTCTTTGTTGAATAATCCTACCCCCTTCAAGCTTACCGGCAATACTTGCAATAATGCTCGCTTCAAGCATTTCTTCACTGCTAAGGGGTGGAAGCAGTCCGGGCAGCCTTTTAGCCAGCATTGATTTACCGCTTCCGGGCGGGCCAATCATTAACAAGTTATGCCCGCCAGCGGCAGCTACTTCTAGGGCGCGCTTGGCTATTTTCTGCCCTTTAATATCCCGCATATCCGGGTACACCACATTATCATTAGCAACTTTACGCTCAGGATGGGGAAGTACTTGTTGGTTTTTAAAGTGATTGATTAACTCAATGAGATGCTTAGGTGCAAGAATCTTCTCATTACCAGACCAAGCTGCTTCGCTGCCAATTGAGAAGGGACAAACCAATCCTTTTTGCACACTATTGGCGCAGATTGCCGCAGGCAATCCACCGCCCACACGGTTGATTGAGCCATCTAGTGAAAGCTCACCAATAGCAAAGTAGTTATCAACTTCACTTTGCGGGACGATATCTAACGCTACTAACATCGCAACTGCGATGGGCAGATCATAATGACTGCCATCTTTATGAAGATCTGCCGGGGATAAATTAACCGTTATACGCTTTTGCGGCAGCCCTAAACCCATACTGTGGAAGGCCGCGCGGATGCGCTCTTTGGATTCCCCCACTGCTTTATCGGCAAGACCTACGATGTTAATAGCGGGCAAACCTTGCTGCATGTGTACTTGCACTTCCACTTCCCGAGCATCGATTCCAACAAATTCAAACGTACTTATTCTTGCGACCATTTCAGTAAAATACTATGGTGACTTTGGCATACTTAAATACCATAATCACTAATCAGTAAACAGATATTTGACAGGACTAAAATGATTATACTAGGAATCGATCCCGGCTTAATGCACACTGGTTGGGCAGTCGTTGATTCAGCCAACAATTCCTTTAAATTTATCGCCGCAGGCGTAATAAAAACGGCAGCTAGCGACCAAAGCTCTTACCGCCTACTTAAAATCAGCCAAGAGTTGGAAGTTATTATCCAAGCATATTTTCCCATTGCAGCGGCGATTGAGGAAACTTACGTTAATAAGAATTATGGCTCATCCCTAAAGCTTGCGCATGCCAGGAGCGCTGCAATTTTAACCCTCGCGCAAAATGGACTGCACCCCGCGGAATATCCGGCAAAAACCATCAAGAAAACTATTGTGGGGACAGGACGTGCCGAAAAAGACCAAGTTGCCAAAATCCTCCATATGATTATCTCTGGTGTACCACAATTAACCAATGATGCTTCAGATGCCCTAGCCATCGCGGTGTGCCACGGCCTACTCACCACCGCCAGAAACAGGCAGTTACTTACTTTTTAGGCGCCAACACTTTTTCGGTTGTGTTTGTTTAACAAAGTGCTAGCATTTAGGTAATAGCAGGTAAAAATGGTTAACGAAGTTAAAAATTCTAAAATACTTGTCATCGATGATATGGAATTCAGTCTCCAGCTCATAAGGGAAATATTAGTCGGTAGCGGCTATACCAATGTTGTGACTTGCACTACTTATCGGGAGACTCTCGAAGAACTTACCAAAGGTGGTATAGACTTAGTTTTATTAGATTTAGCGTTAGATGATGCTGATGGACTAGATGTTTGCAAATTCATCACCCAAAACGTGCTTACCCAGGATATTCCTATAATCATCCAAAGCGGTACGCAAGATTTATCAAAAAAAGCCAAGGCTTTTGACTTGGGCGCCAAGGATTTCATTAGCAAACCAATTGACCAAGCGGAATTACTTGCGCGCGTAAAATTACAGCTGGAGCAGCGCCAACTTTATCGGTCGCTAGCAGAGAGCAACGCCCGCATGTCTAAAGAGCTTAAAGAAGCAAGAAGAATGCTTATGTCACTTCTTCCAAGTGAAGATACTATCACAAAAATAACTTCAGATAAAAATCTCGATATCTCCAGTTACTATCAGCCTTCATCTGAATTAGGAGGAGATTTCTACGACGTATTTGACTTAGGTGATGGACGGATCGGTGTATTTGTTTGGGACTTCGCTGGCCATGGAGTAAGCGCAGCAATCAATACATTCCGCCTGCATAGCTTAGTCCATGACAATCAGCATTTACTGACTAAACCAGGACCATTTTTAACCTTATTAAATAACAAGCTCTATAAACTATTACCTAGAAATCAGTTTGTAACAATGTTTTACGGTATAATTGATACCACGAATAAAGAAATGCGCTACTGCTGTGCATCATGTCCGCCACCGGCACTTGTCTCTTTCAAAGACAATAAAACTTTTTCATTTAACACCAGTAGCTTCCCGCTAGGTATTCAAGATAAACACGAGTTCAAAACCAAAGTGATGAGCTTAAAGGGTTGGGATGCTATGCTTCTTTATAGCGATGCACTTATTGAAACTAAGAATGCCATCGATCAGTACCTGACAATCGACGACCTGATAACTCATGTTAATGATAACCTCGATCACTCAAACATCACGGCCTGTGCACTCAAGGACATCATTATGACAAAATTCAAGAAAGAATTTTCAAAAAATCTGACCGATGATCTAACTTTAAAAATCGTAAAATTCAACTAAGTTATTGGGCATCCCTTAAGTGATAATCTTTGCCGACACACTTATCCGTAGTATACTGAATAACTCTGCCACCCGAACATCCACCTAGCAATTTTTCTTTTGTTTCGGGTTGGTCGAAATCAGAGATGGAATCAATTGTTTTAGCTTCATATCTAAATAAGTTATTTATTGAATCCGGTACAGTTATCGGAGCGATTACTGGAGCTATTGTTGGAATCACCGGAAGAATTATAGATGGGTTATAACCAATGTCGTAGCTACCAAATGTAAAGTTTGCCGACGGTATTATATTTGGATTACTAACCCCATTGACCGAGATTAAGTTAGCCATAGCCTGCGTTGTAGCTCCTGGAGCACCAATATAACCAGCATGCAAGGTTGCGCCCGCACCTTCAATCGCCAGGGTATCAAATGAAACAGTCGCGTCAATTGTACCCAAATGCGAATTCAAGTTTCCGTTTACTCCCGAATAGGTACCAGATATTGTTACCGGATCAATCGAGATATCACCCGTTGCACTTAAATCACTAAAGCTGGTTGTACCCGTACCAGCAGACTCAGTAAATGACGTAACATTAACTGGTGCAGTGGCAACAACGTTATGAGCATTGGTAATATCAAGCGCAGCTAATCCATTCACATCACCATTAAAGTTTATGTTACCTGTAGTATCTAAAGTTAGATTTTTATTATTTGTGATACCTGCAAACGACATATCTGCCGATGTACTGGTAATGCTTATATTATTTAATAACGCTATGTTCCTCGCAAAATTTAAAGCTCCCGTAGTGCTAACTAGATTACCACCTAAATTTAACCCTCCACTACCTGCAAAAGTTAAATTATAAGCTCCAGCATTAACATTTGCGAGTGTTATGGCTGCAGTACCCGCGCTAAGTTGCGCATTTCCAGTTAATGTGAGCGGGCTAGTAAAGCTAATACTGCCGTTATTAGTTGTAAGATTTCCACCTAAGTTAACATTCCCACTATAGCTTTGGGCTCCTACCGTACTAACAGACGCATTGATATTTGCCACTCCAGCAGTTAATGAGTTAAGTCCGCTAACTGCACCATTAAAGGTTGCTGGTCCATTTAAGGTTAGGTCATAATCCCCACCCAATGTCCCGCCAAAAGTTGTGCCAGATGCGCTTAAATCAGCTGCACTTCCTAAAGTAACATTGCCGCTATAATCTTGAATTCCTGTAGTGGTAATGGTGCCGGTATTAATTGCTGATGTACCATTAACAGTTAAACTATTTAATCC
>JBIOER010000029.1:0-11657 GCA_044446225.1 Rickettsiales bacterium
ATTCTCCTAGCTTGTCACCCTCGTGAACACGGGGGTCCACCTTTGGTGTAAGCCGCACTTTGGACCCCTGCCGTTGCAGGGGAACTACCGTAGTTACACAGGGGGATTTTTGTTTACCTGCGCAGGCAGGTATCCAGGTTTTATGCGGGTTGCAAGGTTGGTCCCATCCCAACAAGCCTCATGAAAGCTGGATCTCCGCCGGCGCGAAGATGACATTCTCCTAGCTTGTCACCCTCGTGAACACGGGGGTCCACCTTTGGTGTAAGCCGCATCATGGATCCCTGCTAGATGAGCTAAAAAACTATTTGCGAGTAGCCAAGAAGGCAAATCCTCAAGTTTTGTCATGTACTTCAGTAAATTCTTAATGCTTGCCCATTCCATCATTACTTTTCATGACGAGGAAAGAGATTTTATCCCCAACATTATCAACGATATTGCCGCATTTGGATATAAAAAAGAAGATGTCCCGAAAACTGAACTCTATGAACTTGTAGTTAATTTACGAAAGTTATTTAAAGCAGACTCGACCTTTCTCACTTCTAAATATATGCAAATGAATTCCATTCCTTTCCCCTTACCAGATGCCGCTGATATATCACACCTACTCGGACACAAACTCAGCTTGCTTTCCACCTCGTTTAGCGAAGAATACAAAAAAAATCCAAACTGCACTGGTGTCCAAGCGTTCATAACTGCAAAAATCGATGAACTACTCGACAGAGATAACATTGAGAAAGGCATAAGCTAATCTCGCTAAACTCTAAACCGTTGAATTCCGTCTTACTGCGATTCAATAGAAAAATAAGAGCAATGTAGTTTAAACATCATAGTCTAGTTCTGCCTTCTACGTTACAAAACTTAACTTAAAATAAGTTTGAAGTCACTTGGGGTAAGGCCGTAAAGGACGACATCGATTGGTTCACCACGTATTACCCTGTAATTGCGCTGCAATCCTTCGCGCTTAAAGCCCACCTTTTCTAAGATTTTCTGGGATGGGATATTATCAACCATCGTTCTCGCTTCGATTCTCAGCAAATCCATTTCCTTAAAACCAAAGATCAACGCGTTGTTTAATGCGCGTGTCATAATTCCTTTGCGCCAATATGCACGCATGAGATCATAACTAATTTCAGCTCTCTTGTTGGAATAATTCCAGGTGTTGTAACCAACAGTCCCGATGAATTGATCACTAGACGTCTCCGCAACTGCCCAAAACACACTCTGTTTGCGATAAAATAGCCCGCCCCAAAATTTTATTTCTTCTTCCGCCTGACTAACAGAAGTTGGAACATCTTCATCAGAAAGAAACTTAGTAACCTCAGGGTCTGACATCATTTCAAAGTAGCGCTCTTTGTCACCCAGCATCAAGTCCCGGAGCTTTATATCTCCAAGAGAAAGTGCGGGGAAACGACTAAAAAATCTGTTTGGGTTTACTGCCATAATTACTCGATTATACTAAGACGAGTATACAGCGTCCATAAGTTTTTTAAGTTCTTGCAAATGCAACTTCATATAACCAACAGCAGGTGATGCCGAACGCTCACGTCCAATATAATGTGCACGTGGATATTTATGATTAATTGCCTTAAGAACCTTCTCTAAACGTGGCTCGATAAAGTAATACCCACCCATATTTTCGTGCTCTTCTTGGCACCAAAACACTTGAGCATCAGTATATTTTGCCAACTCTAAACCAAGTGCGATTGTTGGGAATGGATATAACTGTTCCATCCGCAAAATTGCGATGTCTTTGCGCGCAAGCTCTTGGCGTTTTTCGTAAAGGTCATAATACACCTTACCAGAACAGATAATGACTTTTTTAACTTTTTTAGGATCGAGCTTATCAACCTCAGCTAAAACTGGCTTAAATGTTGTGCCCTCTGACATCTCATCAAGGCTAGAAACAGCTAACTTATGCCGTAGTAATGACTTAGGCGACATAACCACTAGTGGTTTCCTAAATTTACGATGCTGTTGGCGTCTAAGTGCATGGTAAATCGATGCAGGAGTGGTACAGTTAAGTACTTGCATATTATCTTTTGCACAAAGTTGAAGGAAACGCTCTAAGCGTGCCGAACTATGCTCTGGCCCCTGCCCTTCATAACCATGAGGAAGTAACATTACTAACCCATTCATCCTTAGCCATTTAGCTTCTCCAGATGTAACGTACTGGTCGATCACAACCTGCGCGCCGTTAGCAAAATCACCAAACTGCGCCTCCCAAATCGTTAGTGAGAGTGGATCGGTATAGCTATAGCCGTATTCAAAACCAAGCACAGCAAATTCAGAGAGGTTAGAGTTATATATTTCTAATTTGGCTTTTGGGTTAGGCGATAAGTTATTTAGTGGGGTGTATTGCTCCTCGGTATGTTGATCAAACAAAACAGCGTGGCGATGCGAGAAAGTCCCGCGTTTGACGTCTTGACCTGACATGCGTATGTTAAATCCTTCATCAATTAAGGTTGCGAAAGCAAGCGCTTCTCCAGTTCCCCAATCGATCCCCTCGCCAGTTTTAATCATCTCGCGTTTTGCATCAAGCTGTCGTGCAATTTTAGGATTGACGTCAAACCCATTAGGATACTCGCACAGCTTCATCCCCAGCTCTTTAAGCTTAGCAAGCTTAACTCCGGTAACTTCTTCCTGGCGATCAATTTTGGAGGGCTCAAAACCACTCCAGTTTGATGCTAACCAGTCAGCCTTATTTGGTTTATAGGAGAGTGATTTTTCAAATTCACTATCAAGTAGAGCTTTAAAATCTGCTTTCATTTTATCGTATGCATCTTGGGCAATAAAGCCTTCGCCAACTAACTTCTTAGCGAAGTGATCAGGTGGGGTATCCTTAGTTTTAATTACGTTATACATAATTGGCTGGGTGAAAAAAGGCTCATCACCTTCGTTATGGCCATATTTACGGTAGCCGACAATGTCAATCACGATATCTTTTTTGAACTTGGCGCGGTATTCAGCCGCAAGTTTACTAACGTAAACAACTGCCTCAGCGTCATCACCATTAACGTGGAAAATCGGTACACTGATGAATTTAGCGATATCTGATGAATATGTAGTTGAACGAGAATCCTGAGGGTTGGTTGTAAAACCAACTTGGTTATTAGTAATAATGTGGATTGTGCCGCCAGTATGGTAAGCAGTAAGCTGGCTAAGTGACAGCGCTTCCATTACACTTCCTTGACCAGCAAATGCCGCATCGCCATGAAGCAAAATGCCAAGCACTTGCGCGCGGTTAGTATCGCTAGTTAAATCTTGTTTCGCGCGAACCCGTCCTAACACCACAGAATTCACCACCTCCAAGTGTGACGGATTCGGCGTAAGTGACATGTGTACCGTGGTTCCATTGACACTAATATCGGATGAAGTGCCAAGGTGATACTTAACGTCACCTGGCATACCTAATTCTTCTGGAATAGCCATTTCACCTTTAAACTCCGAGAACATCGCGTGATAAGGTTTTTTCATGATTTTAGTTAACGTGTTTAAACGACCGCGGTGCGCCATACCAAATACAAACTCACGCACGCCCAAGTTAACCGATTCATGAATCACCACTTCAATTGCTGAAATTGAGTTTTCTAGTCCCTCAACTGAGAAACGTTTAGTACCTGGGAATTTAGTATGCAAATAATTTTCAAACATTTCAGCTTCAAGAATGTCTTGCAGCGCCTTCTGCTTTTCTTCATTAGTAACGCTAACTGTACCTGCTGTAGCTTCAAGTATACGCTGAATCCATTGCCGCTCTTCAGCAGATTCGATGTGCATATATTCCGCACCAATTCTGGAGCTATAGATACTGCTTAAGTGATGGAGCAAGTCCCTTAGACTTGCTGATTCCACCCCAAAATTTCCATCAAGGTGAATGATTTTATCCAGGTCAGATTCTTCAAAACCATGGGCTTCAAAATCTAGCTCAGAGTGATAGCGTGGTGGGTTAAGACCCAGCGGGTCTAAATTCACCCCCATATGGCCGTAAGTTCTGAAAGCACTAATTAAAGACGAGGCTTTAAGACAATTCGCTAAATCTTCTTTGGACGCAGTGCCTGGTGCTTTTGGGGTGGCAACTTCCGAGGTCTTATCAGCAAACCCTATAATTCTATTGGTGTACGGGCTCCATGGAGCACCTTTGACGGCATTTTGGATATCTTGGGAATTGTCATTAAGTTCTTTGAAATACTGGCGCCAATTTTCATCAACTGAGTTGGGGTCTTGAATGTAGCGGTTATAAAGTTCTTCGATGAAGACAGCGTTGCTGCCGAAAAGATAGCTGGTATTTTTCAAATTAGACATAACTCCCTGATGTAATTACCGCGTATACTTACTATATTTATAGTATATGTAAAGTAGAATTAGTCAAATTTAGCGGGAGGCACTACTCGTTGGTTTTCCTTGGCCAGAAACGCCGCCAGACCTAGAACTATAATCACCGTCCTTCAAGCCCTCACCTAATGACGAAATTATTCCTTTAATCTCAGCTTGCTTATATTCTATAGATGTATGTTCCTTACTTGTTTCGGCAGGAGTAGTTACTGGGGGATTTATATCGTTACTTAAATGCTTAATAATCTCAGCTAAGCTGGAATTTTCGCTTAAAACCATATGACTCACTGGTTCTTTATCAACATCAACCGGCTACTCTTTCGGAAGCTCGACGACATTTGCCGTGGTAGCCGCAACATTTGCAGAATCATGAGATGAAGCATCAAGTTTTGGTGAATCTGCCACCTCAATTCTTTCATCGCTCACCACGGTACTACTACGCGGTTTTGGAGAGGAGAAAGAGAGGCTCCTGAATGAACCTATTATCCTATCCACAAATGATGGTTTCCTTTTTTTCTCTTCCTCAGCTGGCTTATTGTTAGCGGCAATTTGTTCGTCCAAATCATTTAAATATTGCTCTGCACTTGGTAGATTTAGTTCAGGGGTTTCTTTAGGGGTTTCTTTTTTAGGTACAGATGCTTTAACCTCTCCAGCAATGTCCGCTGAAGCGAGTATTCTATTAACTTCTGTTGCTTCTCTTTGCATGCAAAAATCTGAGCCGGCATGAATTACTTCACTATCTGACATTTCAGCTATTTTCTTATTAGAGACACCTTCTGCTTCCAACTGAGCTCGTCCAATACTCTTAAGTGCCTCCATTCCATAGTTTAAAACCTCACTTTTGTAAAAATCACTTCTATTTTTGTTTGGATTCCCTTTCCCTAGTTGAGCTTTGGCATACTCGTAACCTAATTCCATAACGTCACTGGTAGTATAAAAATCATCCACTTTTCTTTTGGCACCAGCAAATCTTTCTGGCGCCAACTCGCTTTCCTCTGGAGTTTTCATATTTACTTCAGAGTCAGGCTTAAAACCAGGCTCACTAATTTCTTTCTTACTGCCCTTTAAAATACCCCTTATAGTGCGCATCAATCCTCCTCACCTTAACTATTCTAACTTATAAATGGTTAACAACTCGTTAAAGTACATGACATAATTCGCTCACAAGAGGGGGAATGAACTTTAAAGTTTGTCGTCCTCGCGGAGACGGGGGTCCATCTTGTAACCCGCATAAAACCTGGATACCTGCCTCCGCAGGTAAACAAAGATTCCCCTTTGTGTCTATGGTAGTTCCCCTGCATCGGCAGGGGTCCAGAGTGCGGCTTACACCAAAGCTGGCCCTCTTTTTTCACGCTATTTATCTCCGGGATAATTATTGATAGCCGCCAAGAATGTGAATCCTTGAGTTTTATCAGGTAGATTAACTCAAACTTAATGGGTCAAGATCGACCGATATGCGCACGCGGGCAGGGTGCTTTACTGCTAGCCACTGTTTTAGTAATTTCTGAATATTTACTTGTTTACCAGCGATCACTACGAAGCGGTGGCGGAAATTTTTACGTAATTTAAAGATCGGGGCAGGGGCGGCGCCCAATATCTCAACACCCGCCACTTCGGGCATGGTTCGTTGCAAAGTATTAACCACACTTAAATTTAATTTTTGGTCGGGACTGGCAATGGTTATGACAATCAAGCGCCTAAATGGCGGCATGCCTGCCGCTTTGCGGTCTTCAATTTCAGAGCGCAAAAACGCATCAATATTATCATTAATTAAATTATCTAAATCCAGATTCACAGGATTTCTGCACTGCACGATTACCAAGCCCTTATCTTTCTCGCGTCCAGCGCGCCCAGACACTTGGTGCAGGAGCTGGTAGGTGCGCTCGATGGCGCGGATATCAGATGCTGCGCCTAATCCGTCGGCATCGATGATGCCAACCAGATGTAGAAACGGAAAATGCAATCCCTTAGCTACCATCTGTGTACCGATGATGATGTCATATTTTTTTTCAACGATTTCGATTAGTAGTTTAGAAAGTAATTTTGTGTTAGGGACGGTATCACTGGTAAGGAGCAATACTTTAGCATCAGGCAAGGCTTGACGTACTTCTTCTTCAATTTTTTCTACGCCCACACCAACTGGAAAAATTTTTTCAGTCGAGCTACATGCCGGGCATTTTAGCACTTGCGGCAAAACATGCCCACAGTAGTGGCATTGTAAGGTGTTGCTGCTTTTATGACTTACCATGTTGAATGAGCAGTCAGGACAGGCGATAATTTCACTACAGTCACCACACATCGTAACGGGGGCATAGCCACGGCGATTCAGAAACAACATGGATTGTTTTCCGCGTGCATAAGTCGCGGCCATTTGCTCAATTAATTTTTTAGAAATAAATTGCCCGCGCGGCAATTTTTCATCAGTGGTATTCACCACGACTAATTCAGGTAATATTGATCCGCCAAAACGATTTTCTAAGCTAAATAATTTGTATTTACCCTCAAGAGCATTTTGGTAACTTTCCACCGATGGAGTTGCTGAGGCAAGCACTACCGGGATGTTCTCAATTCGTGCTTTTACAATGGCCATATCGCGCGCATTATAACAAATACCTTCATCTTGTTTGAAAGAGGCGTCGTGCTCTTCATCAACGATAATGAGTTTGAGATTTTTAAAGGGCAAAAACAAGGCGCTGCGTGCCCCAACAATGAGTTGGCTTTCGCCCACTAGGGTGGAAATCCAATTCTGTTTTCGCCCTTTAATACTGACTGATGAATGCCACTCGGTTGGGCGGAAGCCCATCCGTTTTTCAAACCGTTCGATTAACTGCGTTGAGAGAAATATCTCCGGCAAAAGGATTAGAACTTGTCCACCGTCTTTGATTACTTTATCAACCAAATGCAGGTAGACTTCGGTTTTACCAGAGCCAGTCACACCTTGGATGAGGTTGGTACTAAAGGAATCTAAGGTTTTGGCAATGCTTTGGAAAATCGTTTGTTGTTGCTCATTTAAAGTAGCCAGACTTGTGGTATAGCTTTGTCGTGGCATGATATATTTTTCAGGATTATCGATGGCTAAAATGCCACCAATAGACATCTTAAAGAGCATGCCAATTGGCGCCATATAGTAGTTAGCAACCCACTGGAGAAAATCCAAATGCTTGGTATTTAGAGAGTAAGGATAAACGGTCTGGATCGGTTTTAGTTTGGGGTTGTCCTCAGCGGTAATTTCGGAATCAATTACACCAAACAAGGTGTTGCCACCAAAAGGAACTTTAACAAGGTTGCCAGGAGAAAAGTTTTCGGGCGCCAAATAAGTGAAGTTTTGGTCAAATGGGCGGGGTACGATAACGGCAACTTTTTTCATGCTTAGTTAACGCCTAAGTAAAGGTTAGAGTACGGTCAAATTATGCTTTATCGCGCTCAAAGTAAATCTTTTTTTCTGAGAGTGTTTTATGCTGCACTCTTTTACCTTGATAAATACCAGGTCTTGCTGCTATAATCATGCAAATTAACCTTTTATCCCCAAGCGTAAATGACAGAAATTCGTAATATTGCAATTATTGCACACGTTGACCACGGCAAGACCACACTCGTTGATAACATGCTCAAACAAAGCGGTACCTTCCGTGACAATCAGCAGATGACTGAGCGTCTCATGGACTGTAACGACCTTGAAAAAGAACGCGGGATTACCATTTTAGCGAAATGTACTTCAATCGTACATAATGAGATTAAATATAATATCGTCGATACACCAGGTCACGCCGATTTTGGCGGCGAAGTGGAACGTGTATTGTCTATGGTTGATGGTGTGGTGCTGTTGGTGGATGCCTCTGAAGGGCCAATGCCGCAAACTAAATTCGTGCTAACCAAAGCTCTTAAATTAGGACTTAGACCGATTGTTATTATCAATAAAGTTGATCGTGCTGACTCACGAATTGATGAAGTTGAAAATGAAATTTTTGAATTATTCTTTGCCCTTGATGCGACAGAGGAACAACTGCATTTCCCAATTCTTTACGCTTCTGGCCGTGCCGGTTGGGCGAGTAAAACTAAAGGGGTGCAAACTGAAGATTTAGAAGATCTTTTCGAAGTTATTTCAAGTTATGTTCATGCTCCTGATGTTGATAAAACAGCTCCTTTCACAATGCTAGCAACAATTCTTGCCTATGATTCTTACGTAGGAAGAATCCTAATTGGTAAAGTTTACTCAGGTACTGCCAAAGTGGGTAGCGTGGTTAAAAGCATTAACCTTAACGGTGAGCTAGTTGAAAACACTAAGTTAACAAAATTATATGGCTTCAAAGGTATTGAGAGAATGCCAATTGAAGTGGCAGAAGCTGGTGATATCGTGGCAATTGCCGGTGTGACAAAAACATCGGTGGCAGACACTATCTGTGCTCCAGACGTAACTGCGCCACTTGCGTCTACTCCGATTGATCCGCCAACCATGTCGATTACTATCGGTGTAAATTCATCGCCACTTGCTGGTCAAGATGGTAATAAATTGACTTCGAGGATGATTCTTGAGCGCTTAGAGCGTGAAGCAGAAACTAACGTTGCCATTACACTTAAAATTTCTGATAGTGGTGAGAGCTTTGAAATTGGTGGTCGTGGAGAGTTGCAATTAGGTGTTCTAATTGAAAACATGCGCCGTGAAGGTTTTGAACTTTCGGTTTCACGTCCAAAAGTATTATTTAAGCGTGATGAAAATAACCAATTGCTTGAGCCGATTGAAGAGATCGTTGTTGACGTTGATGATCAGTATACTGGAACAGTGGTTGAAAAGCTTGCCACTAGAAAAGGCGAAATGAAAGACATGAAGCCATTCAGTGGTGGCAGAACGCGGATGATATTCCACGTTCCATCACGGGGGCTGATTGGTTACCAGGGCGAGTTCCGCAATGACACGCGTGGTACCGGCACTTTGAACAGACTTTTCCACGATTATCAGCCATATAAAGGTGATATGGTCTCGCGCCGAGTCGGGGTGCTAATTTCCAATGGTAATGGTGATGCTACCGCATATGCATTATGGAACCTTGAGGAAAGAGGTGTGATGTTTATTCCACCAAGGATTAAAGTTTATGAAGGGATGATTGTTGGTGAAAATAACCGCGATAATGACCTAGACGTAAACGTAATCCGTGGGAAGCAGTTAACCAACGTCCGTGCCTCTGGTACTGATGAAATGATTAAACTTACTCCTTACCGTCAATTTACTTTAGAAGAAACGCTTTCTTATATTGCTACTGATGAACTGGTTGAAGTAACGCCGAAAAACATCAGGCTTCGTAAGCGTTACCTGAGCCCCAACGACCGTAAAAAAGCCGGCAAAATTGAAGGCTAAGTCTTTACAATTTTTATGAGGGTGGGTAGACTTAAATTATCAACTTTATGAAGGTAATTATGGAGTCTGTACAATCCCAGGATGGGCTGAACCTAGTGGTAACAGTAAAGGGAAAACACTATTTATTTGAACTGACTGAAAGCGGATGCAAATATTCGTCAGTTGAAAATGGAATAATAGTTGCCGCATTAGATCCTGAACAAATGGAGACTCTTACAGCTAGTATTCATTCTAAACTTTCTCCGCAATTACTGAAACTAATGGGGACCATAGAAGAGAAAGATTATAAGTCGCTTCTAGCTGAGGCTAAAAAACCTATGGTGGCTGGTGTAAAAGCTTGGGCTCATATATCTGATGCTGATAAAGTTGACGGACATGGTGCAAGACAGGATGTATTGAACACACAAGTTAATCGAGATGGTGCTAAAATGGATATAGCTTCTGCGGTGTTGCTAGCGCATCTGGTTCCTGCTATTAAGCATAGCACAGGTGTGCAAGTTACTCAGCTTAGAGAAGAGGAACTAGCAGTGATTAAAGGCAAAGCTCATATAACTGGAAAGGAAGTTACACCAGCTATGACTTATATCGAAATCGAAAGATAGTAATGCCAATAGTAGATTTACGCTAAAATTGCGCCGAGCATCCACGCATTCTTTTGGTGAATGGTCATTCTTTGTACCATCAAATCCACTGTAACTTGGTCGCCCGCTTTTTCGCTTGCCTTCAGGCATGCGGCAAGAGTTTTACAGATTTTTAATTGATCGCCGTGCAAATCCTTGACCATTTTTTTCCAATCTAACTTAGTTGAGGCTTCGCTAATTGACGAAAGTTTGGAAAATTCTTTAAATGAGCCCATCGCTGGTTTTGCGTGGGCGCGAATGCGCTCAGCTATTGCGTCAACACCCAGGAAAAGATCCTCGTATTGGGTTTGAAACATAGTATGTAAATGGTTGAAGTGCTCGCCCACCACGTTCCAGTGGTAGTTGTGGGTTTTAAGCAAAAGGATGTATGACTCGGCTAATGCTTTTTGAAGATGGTCGGTAATACTCATGTGCAACTCCGTAGGTTATACATTTAAGTGAATACCAAAACTTAAAAATTGGCAATATTTTTAGCTGTTGTCTGGGTAGGAAAAAACTAAGTTTTGCTTAATGCTATTCTTATAGAATTGCTACTAGTTATTTTCCAGAACCTGCAAAAGTTGTGCCCATCAGGGCATAATCTAGCGTGCAGTTGGCTGTTGCACCGTTTGCCACAACATATTGTTGTGTTGAGGGAATAGGTTGCCCTGCCAATATCGCAAGATCTACACTTGCGCAAAGTGGAGGTGGGCTTCCTTGACTAAATCCCGAGTTAAAGCCAATTAACTTTCCAGTAAGCGGCAATCCATCATCTATTTTTGAATCAATGCTGTAGGCATCAACCACATTAATTTCATAGTCAATCCATCCATACCATCCATGACCCGATAAGATTAAACCAGTGGTATCACTACTATAATTACCCCACCAGTTGTTGTTATCTGCCCAGTACGCAACTGTTGGGCCATAAATAGAGTCTGGGATGTTAACTCCAGGGATGGGGGTATTCGATCCGGAATTATAAGATAGTGATGTAGGCCCGGTATAGTTGGCAGAAATAAGCTTAGAAAGTGAAAGTTGTTGCCATGTTATATATGCTGTAGGAAGAGAAATATCTGCTTCTGCAACAATTTGTCCTGATCCAAAACCGTTAGTAGCTCCTGGCCAGTAAGCGCTAGCATTTGGCATGTCCCCAGGTAACCAGCCGTAGTTAGACTTAAACATTGTAAAAGCAGTGCTATATCGAGCCATTTCTTGAGTAACTGCAATGAGCCTTGAGCTCTTAACCATTTCAGTTCCACTCATGATGCCTGCAACCAATAGTCCGATCACAACAATAACAATTGAAAGTTCAACTAAGGTAAAACCTTTTTCTTTTCTATACAATTTATTAG
>JBIOER010000030.1:0-11048 GCA_044446225.1 Rickettsiales bacterium
AGGCGGAGATCCACCTTTCATGTGCATTGTAGCCATGGATTCCCACCTGCGTGGGAATGACATTTTTTGAGTTTGTCGTCCTCGCGGCGGCGGGGGGCCACCTTTGGTATAAGCCGCACTTTGGAACCCTCCCGCTGCAGGGGAACTAGATATGGATTTAAGTGAGTTCACATTTGAAGTGCAACAGTTGTTGCGAAGGAAGGCTGACGTGTTTTAAACTTCCAATATGTACTAGTTTTTATGCAATCACTAACTTGCCGTTTTCGTCAACAAAATGTGTGCCGCACGCTTATACCGCCTTCAGGCGGTGCGTGCGACCCCCCCACACATTTTGTCTCCTTAACGGCTCGCTCGATTTCAAATTATACCATGAGCCAGTCGGAAAACGCAAAGGAACTACTAGATGCAATTGCAAAGGCGCAAATTCAGAAAGGCCAAAGCGGAGGCTTGGAAGTTGCTGCAAGCAAAGTGGCTCCCCTTAAGCCTGTAAAGGGGGATGAAGTTAGCCACTAGATAGCAAATAGCCATAGTGGTGTTTTGCGAAACTATAGATAGATAATTCTCCCTGGACAACCCAACTATAATACCCCATAAAAGTATTATGAAAGCAAAAACGCACAGTACAGCCAAGCCTACTCACTATAATGAGATGGCCAAGTATTATGATGAGTTTAATGAAAAGCGCTCAGCAACAACCAATGCCACAATTGAAAAGATCCTCAAGAAATATAAGGTTAAATCGGTGCTTGACCTTACGTGCGGCACTGGTTCGCAAGTTTTTTGGCTACTCAAGCGCGGCTTCTATGTTGTTGGTTGTGATATCAATGCCAAGATGCTCAAGATAGCCAAAGCTAAAGCCAAACAAGAAAAATTGGATATTAACTTCCACAAAGGTGATATGCGCACCTCTAAAATTGGTAGCTTTGATGCAGTGCTAACAATATTTAATGCGGTAGGGCACCTTACCAAAAAAGACTTTACTCGAGCTATGAAAAATATTGCCCATAACCTTAAGCCCAAAGGACTATATGTCTTTGATATTTTTAATCTTACTTACTTAAAGAAGGATAACAATATTACTAAGCTGACGATTGATCGGCAGGAAGTTTCAGGAGCAAAATTGATTCGTAAAATCCAGTATAGCACTATCTCTAAAGATGGAGTCCTCGCCTCGTTCACTACGCGCTGTGAGCAAGAAGGCGAGGGGAGGGCTAAGCTGTCAAAAGATGTAAAAACTTTACAGGTGTATACCAAAGAACAACTTGGGGAAATGCTACTAGAAGCCGGGTTTAAAGTTTTGAGTGTTCAGGGGATTGATGGGGGGAAATTTTTTGAAAGTAAATCTGAGCGGATGTTAGTGGTTGCTACTAGAAACTAAGCAAACTTTTTAAATAACAAGCTCGCGTTCGTGCCGCCAAAGCCAAAGGAATTAGATAATACCACTTCTATATTACGTTCTTTAGCTTTTAATGGTACCAGATCCATGTCGCAGCCATCTTCTGGGCTTTCTAAATTTAAAGTTGGGGGAGCGATGTTGTTTTGCAGGGCAAGAATCGAAAAAACTGCTTCGACTGCGCCAGCAGCACCAAGTAGGTGGCCAATTGAAGATTTGGTAGAAGACATGGAAACTTTACTCGAAGCATCGCCCATAAAGCGTTTAACCGCGCTAAGTTCAATCACATCCCCCAGCGGGGTAGAAGTTCCGTGGGCATTTATGTAATCGATTTCACTGGCAGAAATTTTAGCGCGCTTAGCAGCCATTTGCATGGCTCTAAATGCTCCGTCACCAGAATCTTGAGGTGCGGTAATGTGGAAGGCATCGCCAGATAAGCCATAACCTATAACTTCGGCGTAGATTTTTGCGCCACGCTTTTTAGCGTGTTCCAGCTCTTCAAGAACTAGTGCGCCAGCACCTTCGCCCATTACAAAGCCGTCGCGTGCTTTGTCCCATGGCCTTGATGCTTGTTCAGGATTATCATTAAATGCGGTTGAAAGTGCACGGCAAGCGTTGAATCCTGCAATGCCGATGGCAGTTACCGCCGCCTCTGCGCCGCCGGCTACCATTACATTTGCGTCGCCATCGGTAATAATGCGCGCAGCGTCGCCAATGGCATGAGCACCAGTAGAGCAGGCGGTAACGACCGCATGGTTGGGCCCTTTAAGGCCAAATTTTATCGATATATGCCCAGATATCAGGTTGATTAGGCATGAAGGAATAAAGAACGGGCTAATGCGCCTTGGCCCTCTTTCCTTAAGTATGATTGAGTTTTCATAAATGTTAGACAATCCGCCAATTCCTGAACCCATCATCACTCCGGCATGAAGCTTTTGCTCATCGGAAAGGTCGGCAATGCCAGAATCTTTAATCGCTTCGTCAGCAGCAATGACGCCAAAGTGGATGAATTTATCCATTTTGCGTTGCTCTTTGGGGCTGATGTGCTCGTCTAAATTGAATGCAGGAACAATACCTGCGATTTTTGTTGGGTAATCAGTGGTATCAAAAAGAAAATCCGGGATTTTTTTGATCCCAGATTTATTTTGAATTAAATTATTCCACGACTCAGTAGCTGTAATCCCAAGTGGGTTAATCGATCCTATACCTGTAACAACAACTCTTCTCATCGGTTATGCAGCTTTCTTTTGCTCATCAATAAATTTTACTGCGTCAGAAACTTTAACAATTTTTTCCGCAACGTTATCAGGAATCTCAATGCCGAATTCTTCCTCAAATGCCATAACCATTTCTACTTGGTCAAGGCTGTCTGCTCCAAGGTCTTCTTGGAATCTTGACTCAGGCTGTACGTTTTTTACGTCTATATCTAGTTGCTTAGCAACCAGGTTGGTTACGCGGGTAAGAGTATCACTCATGTTATCTCCATTATAAGTTAAAATAGTTAGCCAATTGACTTACACCCAGCTAACTTGAATTTACTAGTGGGTGAGAAGTTAATATCAAAAATTAAATTTGTCAAATTTATAAATCCAATAAACCGACAAACGGTTCAATACACTGACCGAAGGGGGAGTTTAGCATACTTTTATCAAAAAACCAAGAGCTAATCAAAAGTTGTCTAGCTCTCTCTTTTAGTGGTGTTAAACCGCTCAAGGTAGAGGTAGATTACTGGGGTTATGAAGAGGGTAAGGAACTGCGAAGCAAGTAACCCACCGATAATGGCAATACCAAGCGGTTGGCGGATTTCAGAGCCTGCGCCAAAACCAATTGCAATCGGCAGGCTACCAAAAATTGCACACATGGTAGTCATCATAATCGGCCGGAAACGTAGGATACAAGCTTGATAAATCGCCTCCTCCGGCGTTTTTCCATCAGAGCGGGCTTTAATGGCGAAATCAATCATCATAATGGCATTCTTCTTTACTATACCAATCAAGAGGATAATACCTATTAAGGCGATTACATCAATGGGCATGCCAAAGAGCATCAGCGTAATAATTGCGCCAATACACGCCGTGGGTAGTCCAGATAAAATAGTAATGGGATGAATAAAGCTCTCATAAAGCATCCCCAAAATAATATAGATCACTACGATTGCTAGGATAAGTAGCAGACCTTGTCCCTGTTCTGACTCCTGGAACGCTTGAGTAGTTCCTTGGAAGCTACTAACGATGTTATTAGGTAGCATAATTTTTTTCTCAGCCGCCTTAATGGCCGATACTGCTTGGCTTAAGGCTTTGTCTTGCGTGAGGTTAAACGATATAGTTACGGCAGGTAATTGCCCTTGATGATTGATGGAAAAAGGCCCGATTGAGCGGGTAAGAGTGGCTACAGAATCTAGTTTTACCAAGTTACCTGAAGCTGATTTGACGTAGAGTTTGCTGACATCTTCAGGAAACTGCTGGAGTTCAGGTAAGGCTTCCATGATTACTTCGTAATTGTCTGCAGGAGTGTACAGAGTGGCAACTTGCTCGGTGCCAAAAGCATCGTAGAGTGCTTGTTTGATACTGGCATAGGAGATCCCAAGGCTAGCCGCCTTTTCCTGGTTTATTTCCAGCATTAGTTGCATACTTTTTAACTGTAAATCTGTAGTTACATCCTGGAAGCCAGGTTCTTTAATTAAGGCTTGCATAATGCGGCTTGAATAGTCATCAAGTTGGTTAATATCTGTGCCTTGAAGGGTGTATTGGTATAAACTTTTCGCTGGACGACTACCGATTTGAATATTTTGAGATGGTTGGAGAAATAAGTTCACTCCAACGACTTTTGCGGTATCTCTGCGGAGTTCATTAATTACTTCGAATATGCTATGACGCTCATTTTTTGGTTTAAGGGTCATGTAAACGCGTCCAGTATTTGTGGAGTTAAGGCCAAGACCGATCGCATAAAAGAGTTGATCGACAGCGGGGTTTTTTTGAATTATTGCCGCAACTTCAAGCTGCTTTTCTAACATGCTGCTGATTGAAATATCTTGTGCCGCTTCAGTTTGCCCAAAAATACGTCCAGTATCTTCCATCGGGAAAAACCCCTTAGGAGCAATGTAAAATAGAACAAGGGTCACAATTAATGTGCTAATAGTAAAAGCGAGAACAAGCCGTCTGTGAAGCAAGCACCAAGACAACAGTGATTTGTATTTTTCTAACGCTAGCTCTAAGAGAGCTGAGCTCTTAGCGATCATTTTGTTTTGTTTTTCGTTTGCGCGATGTTCTTTAAGTATTTTGCTACACAGCATTGGGGTAAGGGTTAGTGAGACGAATCCAGAAACTAAAATAGCAAAACTAATGGTTACGGCGAACTCATTAAAGACACGGCCAATAATCCCACTCATAAAGAGAACGGGAATGAATACAGCAATAAGTGAGAAGGTTATGGATATGATGGTAAAACCAACTTCCTTTGCCCCTTTAATTGCAGCATCATAAGGCTTCTCGCCATTCTCAATATGGCGAATGATATTTTCTAACATTACGATTGCATCATCAACTACAAAGCCAACGCACATGGTGAGGGCGATGAGTGAAATGTTGTTGATCGAAAACCCAAACATTGCCATCCCACCATAAGTAGTGATGATTGAAAGCGGCACTGCAAGTGCCGGAATAAAAGTTGAGCGAGCATTAAATAAGAATAAATAAATTACCGCTATAACGATTGTTACGGTAATCAGTAATGTTCTTTGCACATCACTGATCGACTGCTTAATCGCAATCGATTGATCAAATAGGGGGGTAATGGTAATAGATGCGGGAAGTTGGCTGGCGAACGTAGGGATCAGTTCGTGCAGAGCTTTGGTTACGTCAATAGTATTGGCATCGGGCTGCTTTAAAACCGCCATTACCACAGTGCGTTTACCATTGAGGTAGGCAAATGATTGGTTGTTCTCAACGTCATCGATGATGGTTGCCACGTCTTTAAGGCGCAGTACTGCACCATTATTGGTGGTAGCGACAATCTCGCCAAAACCTGCGGCATTTTGGGGTTGGCCAGCAATTTGGATATTAAAGATTTGTTTTGGCCCATCAATTACTCCAACTGGAGTATTGGATGCCGAATTGGCAACGATGTTTGAAATATCACTAAAGGCTAAGCCATTAGCAGCGAGTTTTTCAGGATCAGCCTGCACACGCACTGCGTATTTTTGCTGGCCATAGATGGTAACTTCGGCAACGCCATCAAGGGTGGCAATTTTTTGTGACATAATTGTTTCAACGTAACGATCTACGTCAGTTAAAGTGAGGGTATCTGAAGCAACAGAAATAAACATTACGGGCTGATCGGCCGGGTTAACCTTTTTAAAGGAAGGGGGAGCAGTCATTTCTTTGGGTAGAGAACCAATTACGCTAGAAATAGCGGTCTGCACGTCAAGTGCCGCACCGTCGATATTACGATTTAAATCAAATTGAAGGGTGATTTGTGTATTACCTTGGGTATTGGCCGAGGTCATTGAGCTAATCCCCGAGATGGTGGAAAATTGTTTTTCCAAAGGAGTTGCAACAGATGAAGCCATCATGTCTGGGCTTGCCCCTGGAAGAGTAGCAGAGACTTGAATGGTGGGGAAATCAACCCGTGGCAATGCTCCAACTGAGAGTGACGAGTACCCAGCTATCCCACCGACTAATAGCGCAGCCATCAGTAGAATTGTAAAAACTGGTCTTCTAATGCAAAATTCAGAGAGAGTCATGATTTGTTTGGTTCATTGTTTTGCGTAATAATTGCTACCCCTTCCTTAAGCGATACCATTCCGTCAGTAATAAGCTCCTGTCCTGCGCTAAGTCCTGTAGAAATAATCGCTAAGCCATCTTGGAAGCGCTCGATAGTTATATTTTGAATATGGGACTTGCCATCCTGCGCAACATAAACAAAATCACCATTTTGTCCGTGTTGAACGGCAGCTTCTGGAATTACAATCGAATTCCCAGCACTTTCTAAAAGTAAGGTAATGCTAACAAACATCCCCGGCCATAGCGCTTCATCATCGTTAGCGGTGACTGCACGCACTACAAATGTGCTTGTCATTTGGTTAACGGCGTTATCGATGTACTGCAAAGCCCCATCGATTTCATCTTTGAGTTTATCCGCTTTAATTTTAACGTTAACAGTGCCGGCAGACATAGCAGAGCGCACAGCAGTAAAATATTTTTGTGGGAGTGATGTTTGAATTTTAATTGGCTTTATTTGGTTTACAGTTACAAGAACCACAGTATCGTTGGCTTTAACATTAGTGCCTTCGGTTATGTTAATTGTGCCAGCGCGGCCGTTAATTGGGGCAACCACTTTGGTATAACCTAGTTGGACTACTAAATTATCAATTGAGGCTTGCGTAGATTTTACCGTTGCCAGCTGCGCTTCATAGCTTGCTTTTGCGTCATCGACATCGGACTGCGTTCCGAATTTTGACTTTAGCAAAGCGATTTTACGGTCGTACTGAATTTTAAGATCAACTAGGGTGGCTTGGTCGTGTTCCAAAGTTGCTTTGGCTTGCTCAATTTGAGTTTTAATTTCGGAATCATCTAGTTGATAAAGGATATCTCCTTTATTAACATCGTCACCATCTTTGAAGTTGACGGAGACAATTTGTGAGTCAATACGGGAATTTACAGCAACGGTCTCGTAGGGTGTAACCGTTCCAACATCTTGTAATTTAAAGGGAAGGTTGATGCTCTCAACGGTTTTAGTAGTTACTAGTATTGGGTTCTGTGGCATGGGAGCGGAGCCAATGCTACGGTGATAAATGATAATGCAGACTAAAATCAACCCAGCAACTGTCAATAGTGTAGGGATTTTTGATGCTAATTTGTACATATACGAAGTATTTCAAATGGTTAATTAATGTTAGCATAATCGATCTTAAATACTAGCCCTTGAATTAGAATTTTATGCGACTATATGTTAATGTAACAAAAGAGGTACTTATGGACTTTGAAAAACTAACCGATCGTTCACGGGCGATTATTCAAAAGGCGCAGAACGATGCTGTTGCCAACGGCAATCAGAAATTCACCCCAGCGCACATACTTAAGGCAATGCTTGAGGATGATGATGGAATTATTTCCAATCTCATAACTTCTTCGGGAGGGAATATCGGTGAAGTTAAGAGTGCGGTCGATATAGCCATTGAAAGTTACCCTAAAGTAAGTGGTTCAGGGGCGGGACAAGTCTATTTGGATAAAGATACTGCAGAGCTATTTCAAAAGGCGGAAAGCCTTGGTAAAAAGTATGGTGATAGTTTTGTTACAATTGAACGATTAATGCAAGGAATGCTCGAGCAAAAAGGCTCTGAGTGTTATAAAATTCTTACCCAATGTGGTGTAGAGAGCCAAAAATTTACGGCGGCCATTGATGAGATGCGTAAAGGGCGTACCGCCGATTCTCAGCAGGCAGAAGAAGGATTTGATGCGCTTAAAAAATATGCCAAAGACCTTACACTTCTTGCCCGTCAAGGTAAGTTGGATCCCGTAATTGGTCGCGATGAGGAGATCCGTCGGACAATGCAAGTGCTGTCGCGCAGAACTAAAAACAATCCCGTGCTAATTGGTGAGCCTGGAGTGGGTAAAACAGCGATTGTTGAAGGGCTTGCACAACGTATTGTTACTGGTGATGCACCAGAAAACCTCAAAAGCCAACGCGTTTTTGTATTGGATATGGGGGCGTTGATTGCTGGTGCTAAATTTCGCGGGGAGTTCGAAGAACGCTTAAAAGCCGTGCTAAACGAAGTTTCAGCACAGAGTAATAGCATTATTTTATTTATCGATGAGCTGCATACTATTGTGGGGGCAGGGGCGGCGCAAGGATCGATGGATGCTTCAAACTTGCTAAAACCTGCGCTTGCTAGGGGTGAATTACACTGTATTGGTGCAACTACTTTGGATGAATATCAAAAACATATCGAGAAAGACGCAGCGCTGGCGCGGCGCTTTCAAAGTGTATTTGTTAGTGAGCCAACTGTGGAGGACACGATTTCTATCTTAAGAGGACTTAAGGAGAAATATGAAGTCCACCACGGTATAAGGATTACTGATAACGCAATCGTTGCCTCAGCGGTGCTTTCAAATCGCTATATTTCCGATCGGTTCTTACCGGATAAGGCAATTGACCTAATGGATGAGGCGTCTTCAAGGTTGCGGATGCAAGTTGATAGTAAGCCGGAGGAGATTGATAAGCTCGACCGTAGTATTATCCAACTAAAGATTGAGCAGATGGCGCTTGAGAAAGAAACAGATGATGAATCTAAAAAGCGGTTACAAGTTATTAAAAATGAGCTCAAGGACTTAGAAGCCAAGTCAATGGATTTGACGAGTAAGTGGCAGTCGCAAAAGCTCAAACTCAATGAGATAAAAGACTTAAGAGAAAAGCTAGATGCGGTGCGGATGGATTTGGAAATTGCCCAGCGTAATGGTGATCTATCCAAAGCAGGTGAAATTATGTACGGCAAAATCCCTGAGCTTGAGCGCAAGCTCAAGGACGCGGAAAAAACCAAGTCGCAAGTAATGCTGCAAGAAGAAGTGACCGATAAAGATATTGCCGCCATTGTTTCTAAGTGGACGGGCATCCCAGTTTCTAAAATGCTTGAAGGTGAACGTGAAAAACTAATTAAAATGGAAGACCATTTACGCGAGCATGTAGTTGGCCAAGACCACGCGTTGGTTGTGGTTAGTAATGCCGTGAGGCGTTCCCGCGCTGGACTTGCGGATATGGACAAGCCAATAGGTTCCTTCTTGTTTTTAGGCCCAACCGGTGTAGGTAAAACCGAGTTGACCAAAGCACTCGCACAATTTTTATTTGACGATCGTAAAGCGATCTTGCGCGTTGATATGAGTGAGTATATGGAGAAGCATTCGGTCGCACGCCTAATTGGCGCGCCTCCTGGTTATGTTGGATATGATGAAGGTGGAGTGCTTACCGAAGCAGTTAGACGTCGTCCCTACCAAATTATTTTGTTTGATGAGATCGAAAAAGCCCACCCCGATGTATTTAATATCTTGCTTCAAGTGCTGGATGAAGGAAGGCTGACCGATGGGCAAGGCAGAACAATTGACTTTAAGAACACCATGATCATTCTTACTTCTAACTTGGGTTCAGAGTATATTGCTGCACTTTCAGACAAGGATCCGGTTGATAAAGCGAAAGAGCAGGTAATGAAAATTGTCCGCAGCTCTTTCAAGCCGGAATTCTTAAATCGGTTGGATGAGATTGTTATGTTTAATCGGCTGAAGCCTGAGAATATGGAGCGGATTGTTGATATTCAATTGGAGCGACTTAGAGGATTGCTGGCAGCGCGCAATATCACGATTGAATTTGATGCTAAGTCAAAAAAATTATTGGCTGAAAAGGGCTATGACCCAATTTATGGGGCGCGTCCACTTAAACGAGTAATTCAGCAAGAGTTGCAAAATCTTATTGCTGAAAAGTTGCTTGCCAACGAAGTTAAAGAGGGTGATAATATCAGTGTTTCGCTAGCCAAAGATAACTTTAAATTGAGTATATGAGTAACAATAAGCCGCGGGAGGCTCTAAGTTCCGAACAATATTACGTGTGCTTTCAAAAAGGCACCGAGCCGCCGTTTTCCGGTGAATATTACAACCATAATGAAGATGGAGTTTACACTTGTGTAAACTGCGGTGAGGAGCTCTTCTCTTCAGAAACGAAATTCGATTCAGGCACGGGTTGGCCAAGTTTTTTCAAGCCAGTTGAAGCTGTGAAAGTTGAAGAAATCGATGATCACTCACTCGAAATGATGCGCACAGAAGTGGCTTGCTCAAAGTGCAACGCCCATCTAGGACACGTTTTCCCCGATGGTCCTGAACCTACTGGTCTGCGTTATTGCATTAACTCTTTGGCGCTTAATTTTGTAAAAAAATGAAACAGAAAGCCATGTTTGCCGCGGGGTGCTTTTGGGGTGTTGAGTATTACTTCAAAAAGCTGTCGGGTGTTGTTGCTGTCGAGTCTGGCTATGCTGGTGGTCACACCCAAAACCCAAGCTATGATGATGTTTGTTATAAAGATACTGGCCACTTAGAAGTGGTGCGAGTTACCTATGACGCTAGTGTTGTAAGTTATGAAAAACTTGTTAAGTATTTTTTTGAAATTCATGATTTTACCCAAGTAAATGGCCAGGGGCCAGACATTGGCCAACAGTACTTAAGTGCAATATTTCCAAGCGAGGAAGAACGAGAGATTGTGTCAGCATTGATTGCTCAGCTATCCAAAAATGGCTATCGGGTCGCCACCCAAGTACTGCCGCAGGCGGAATTTTGGCAGGCAGAAGATTATCACCAAGACTATTACGCCAAAACTAAAAAGCAGCCTTACTGCCATCGATATCAAAAGATTTGGTGAGGCCTATAACTCGTCATTCCCTCGAAGGTAATACAGGGCTCTTGGTTTAGCTAAAGTGAGAGGTAGGATAACTTGAAAATAACTGGTCTAAAAAATGCAGTTTGCGTCATATTCCCGGCACGCTTCGCTATCTTTGGGGATCACGCTGGCAAATTCATCCAGCAGTTCTGCGTTGGGAATGCTAAAGAAATATTTCCCATTAATTTCTTGAACGGTTAAGTAGCCTGAATTAAGTAGTAAATAGGAGAAGAAGGCTTCG